>JBMOHX010000174.1:0-8002 GCA_049317625.1 Phycisphaerales bacterium | reverse complement strand
GCGTTCGCCCAGTGTCCGCTGAGCAACTGCTCAGCGGGGCTCTACCAGACACCGACGTGCTCCCTGCTCACGACCTGGCAAGCGCTGCCGGTCGTGGTCACCTCCGGCTCGGGAAGCGCTTCGCTGAGCATCCAAGGTACAGGCGGCAATCCGGGGTGTTACGACCGCCTCACCACGTTCTATTCGCCCCCCCTGACCGGCGGCACCATCCACGCGCCCTGGCTCCTCCAGAACGCCATCGTCAACTCCCCCATCGCTGCGATCAACTACTACGAGGACAACATCCACTTCGGCGGCGGCCCCTTCAGCACCTGCCTCATCCAGCAGTCGGGGTCGCTCTACATCGCCAACGCACGCCGCGTCCCGACCGCGAGCAGCTGGACTTCCCGGTGCATCCTGAACCTCATCCCGTCCGACTTCATCAGAATCTCCGGGACCGGCCCGAGCCTGCCGAGCTTCTCCGGATCACCGCCGATGAACCTCGGCTTTGCCCGCACCTTCTCGGTCTCCGCGAATGCGACGCTGACCAGCGGCATCGACAACGTGCGCTTCCAGCTCGTCGGCCTCCCTCCGTCGAACGATGCTTGCTTCAACGCCCGGACGTTTGATGTCGGCCAAAGCATCGACGGCGACAGCAACTGCTGCGCGACAACTGACTCCTCCAGCACCTGCGGCGGCACTCGCGACGTCTGGTACAAGTTCACCCCGACCTGCGGCGGGCCCGTCACCATCAACACCTGCGGCTCCAGCTTCGACACCATCCTCACCATCTACGACGACTGCCCGGGCGGCGGCGTCGGAAATCAGATCGCCTGCAACGACGACGCCACCGCGGGGCTCTGCAACGGCACGACACAGTCAGAGGTCACCTTCACCCCCAACCCCTGCACGACCTACTACGTCAGAGTGGCCGGCTTCTCCGACTCTGACTGCGGCCCGATCGTCCTCCGATCCTCGCAGCTCACCCTGCAACCTCTTAACGACGACTGCTCGGCCGCTCGGACGATCCCGACCGGCACGACCCCCTTCTCCACCTGCGGCGCCACCACCGATGGCATCGGGCAGTGTGTCGCCCCCAACGACGTCTGGTTCCGGTACGTCGCCACTTGCAACGGCTACGTCACCGCGACGATCCCCGTGAACGGAGTCTCCTTCAACCCGGTCATCTCCATCCTCTGCGATACCTGCATCGAGCCCTACGAACTCTCCTGCAACTCCGACAACTGCGCGCCCGGCCCCTTTCCGTGTGCCAGCACGAGTTGCGGGTCACGATTCGTGGCCGGGGCTCACTCTCGGGTCAAGGTCCGGGCCGGCCAGTCTCTCCTCATCCGCGTCGGCGGAGTTGCAGGGCAGACCGGTGTCGGCCAGATCATCATGGCCTGCACGCCCTCGGTTCCTGACAACGACCAGTGCACCAACGCACCGCCTCTTCGCCCCGGCGACTTCCTGTACGGGAGCACGATCGGCGCCACCGCCTCGGGCGGGACGGCCTTCTGCTCGGCAACGAGCCCCGACGTGTGGTACGAGTTCATTCCGCCCACCACCGGCAACTACACCTTTGACACCTGCACGCCCCCCATCTGCTTCGGCGCGGGCCAGCCGATGTACAACACGGTGCTCAGCGTGCACACCGATTGCGCGAACACCATCCCCGCGATCGCGTGCAACGACAACTCGTGCGGCCAGCAGTCGCGCGTGACGGTCGCCCTCAACGCCTGCCAGAAGTACCTCGTCCGCGTCGCCGGGGTCGGGAGCCAGACCGGCGACTTCACGCTCCAGGCCTCCTCGGCGCCAGCGGCGGCACCACCGTCGAACGACAACATCTCCGGCGCGACGCTCGTGACGGTCGGCACCAATACCGTGCGGACCGGCGGCGCTACGACCTCGACCACAACCCCCGCGCCGCCGTTCCAGCTCTTCAACGATGTCTGGTACCGCTACTGCGTCAACTGCCCGGGCCAGGTCACCGTCACGACCTGCAACTCGCCCGCCGGCCTCGACACCGGCATCGCCGTCTACTCCGGCCCGAGCGCATCACCCACGTTGATCGCGTCGAACAACGATGCGCTCATCGGCAACTGCTCCGGCTCCACGCTCTCGGCAACCACCTTCAATGCGACCAGCGGCCAGTGCTACTGGATCCGCGTGGGTTCCACCGTTCCGGGCCAGAGCATGTGCGCCCGGCTGAACATCGTCGGCCCCAATCCCCCCACGGGCACATGCCCCTCGGGCACTCTTTCCGGCATCCGCTACTTCCAGGTCATGGGCCCGTCGAACAACACGCCGTGGAGTTGGTGCCTCAGCGCCCCGTGCTGCTTCAGTGTCTCGGGCAACTCGGCCGGCGAGCCCATCTTGACTCCGGTCGCCGCGAGCCGGAACGCTCTGGCGGCCCGCTTCGCCGCGAGCATCAACGCCTCGTGCGGGAACGGCACCAACCTCCGCGCCGTGCACCACGCGCCGAGCGCCTCGAACACGTTCGGCCCAGGCGTCTTCTCGATCAAGACGAAGTGCAACCCGCCCTTCAGCTTCCCGTTCTTCACGCTGAGCGTGGGATCTTCCGGCACACCGTGCTCCCTCCAGTGCGTCGTGGCGGAAGTCGGCGGGACAGGGGTGGTAGACCCGATTCCGACCTCCGGCCCGTGCTCCTTCAACCCACCCATCATGGAGTTGCCGGTCTCCGGGCTTGACTGCAACGCCAACGAGATCGACGACCTGGTCGACATCGTGCTGGGCAACGACACGGACGTGAACGGCAACGGCGTGCCCGACTCCTGCGAGTCACTGTGCCTCGGCGACTTCAACAACGACGGCGGCGTCGATGGCGACGACGTGATCGCGTTCTTCAACGCCTGGGACGCGGGCACCATCACCGCGGACGTGAACCAAGATGGCGCCGTCGACGGCGACGACGTCATCACGTTCTTCAACGCCTGGGACTCGGGCTGCTGATCCGATCGAATCGAAGCGCCCGCCCCGGGGAACCGGGGCGGGTGTATTGCGGGTGGGTTGAAGGTGCGCCAGGACCCGAATCGTGGCCTTTGCGAAGCGTGAACCGGACTGCACAGGCCACAGGCCGTACGTCACTTGGAGCTCGGTGTCGTTCCCAGCACCCAGGCCGTCGGAATTCTCGTTTGCACGATCCTTCGAGCCAAGCTGCTCCAACACATACACGCATCAATGACTTCACTATCCGCGGACACGACTACATCAGGCGACTCGCGCAAGAGTCCGTCGACGCCGTTCGCGATTTGTATTTCATATCCCAGTTTGGCTTTCGCCAAACTCTCGGCCCATAGTGCTTTGACGCGTCCGCTATTTTGAACCGGTTGGTCAAGAACGACTCTTGTTTGGACAACCCCCGCTTCACGAAGGACCGCTCCTATCACATCCATCGCTGGCACAGTCTCCGCGACCACGCGATAGCTGCCACCAGTGCCTGCCATATCTCGGTAACACGTGTCGCGGCAGTCGAGAATCAAGGCCCCGCCGAGAGCAGCTTCGACCGTTGTAAGAAGATTGAAGCCGTCTATGACGACAGAAGCCCCCCGCAGGTCGCTCCGCTCGCGGCCAATGCGCGAATGCAACTGGCTGTCCGAGCACGTCATTCTGTCGACCGCGACCCGCTGACGGGCGGTGAGACGATAGCGATCCCCCACCAACTTGAGTGCAGACTCCCTGCCGTACTCCCTCGTCAGCAAATGGCCTAGGTCTGCTACCGCGTTTGCAACGCCATGCACACTTTCCGGCAGAAATGTCTTGCGGTCGCTCGGATGTGGTCCACGGTGTGACGCAGCGGGTAACGCTTCAGAAACATCACTGGTAGCGTCAGTACTACCCGAAGACTTGTCTTGATTACTTGACATGTCCGCCATCATCGCAGCCAACTCCGCTCGCCGTCATGGAGATCACGAACCTAGGCTTGTAGCCCCCCCCATCGCCCCTACAACTCCCACCGCCATCCGATCGCCTTCACCGGATCGGCCCGGCTCCAGCTCCGGCGGAGCCGCCCGCACCGCCGCCGTCGGCCCGCCGCGCACGTGATATCTGCGACCACGGGGAGCTGGGGCGCTTTGGGGGGATGTCCCTCGGCGAAGAGCTCGGGGGACCCGGCACCTACTTCAACTCCACATCCCAATACGCATGATCCAGGAACGCCTTCCACGACCGGTACTTCGCGTTCCCCAGCCGTAGCGCGATCAAGGGGTTCCGCTTCGGACGCTCCGGCTTTCTGATCAGCTTCATCGACGCCTGCTCCGGCGTCCGCCCGCCCTTCCTGGCGTTGCACTTGATGCACGCGCACACCAGATTGTCCCACGAGTCCCCGCCGCCCGTCGCCCGCGGCTTCACGTGGTCGATCGACAAGTCCGCCGTCGGGAAGTGCTTGCCGCAGTACTGGCATTGGTTGCGGTCCCGCGCGAACAGGTTCCGCCGGTTCAGCTTCACCGTCTGCTCCGGCAACCGGTCGTACCCCAGCAGCCTGATGATCCGCGGCACCGCGATATCCATGCGAACCGTTCGAACCCAGTCGTAGTTGAGACCCTCGAACTCCTCCCGCATCGAAGAGAGTTCGGTCCACGTCGCGAAGTCGTAGTTGATGAACTGCCCGTTGACCTCGGCACCCTCGGTGACCGGTTGGCCCCTGGTGTCGACATGGATCACCTCGGCCATGTCACGCGCGAGCATGCAGAACGCCCGCTTCGCGGACACCACCCGCATCGCCATGTACGCCTTGTTGAGCACCAGCACCTTCGCGGCCAGGCCCTCTGAGAGCCCGTGAGCAAATCCGAGGGGCGTGATAGCACCCTCGAAGTTCTCGAGGTCGTCCGCGCCAACCCGGATGTCGCCATCCTCGTGGTGCATGGACTCGCTCCCGAGCGGACGGAACCGCTCAGAGAGCATTGTTGAGAGGCTCGCCCGGCGGATCAAGCGGATAACGCCCGCCCGTTCGGCGAACCGACCGCCCGCTCGCTAGTGCCTGAAGTGCCGTACACCGGTGGTGAGGCAGGTCACGCCGCGGGATTCACACAATGCAAATGTCTCGGTGTCGCGCTTGCTCCCGCCCGGGTGCACGATCGTCGCGATCCCCGCATCCAAGAGCACCTGCGGGCCGTCCGGGAATGGGAAAAACGCATCGCTAAACGCCACCGCGGAGCGCGTCAGCACCCCCGCCTTGTCGCAAGCAAGCTGGCACGAGGTCAGTCGATCCATCTGGCCGGCACCGCCACCGAACATCCGGATCGACCCCGCGCACGTCGGCGAAGCGCCGCCGACCACCACCGCGTTGCTCATGAGCGCACGGCAGACGGCCTCCAGGAACGCCGCGATCCGGAGCGTGACCGCGTCGGGCTCGGGCCCCGCACGCCTCACGTACTCGGAAGCCGCGACGAGGTCTCGCTCCTGCACCAGAAGCCCGCCCGGGATCGACCTCATCTCCAGCCGCTCCGAGGGTGCGCGATCCAACTCGCCCACAGCCAGGAGCCGCACATTCGCCCAGCGTGTGCGGAGGGCTTCGAGCGCGCCGGCCGTGAACGCGGGGGCCACCACGACCTCCAGAAAGACATCCTTCTCGCACAGGCGGGCCGCCGCGCTCTCGTCCAACACCCGGTTGATCGCCAGGATCCCGCCGTACGCCGCGAGTGGATCGCCGAGGATCGCCTCGCTCACCGCATCAAGCGGGGTCGCCGCGATCGCCGCGCCGCACGGGTTCGCGTGCTTCACCACGCACGCCCCAACCCCCGCGCCATCAACTCGCGCCAGCGCCCGGACCAGCTCCAGAGCCGCCGCGGCGTCGTTGATGTTGTTGTACGACAGCTCCTTGCCGTGCAGCTGCTCCGCCGCGGCGATGCTCGGGCCGCTCGTCCTGGTTCCAGCGCGGTAAAGCGCAGCGGCCTGATGCGGGTTCTCGCCATACCGAAGCTCTTCGGCCTTCACAAACGTCGGCGCGAGCAAAGGCGGAAAGACCGCGTCGGGCTTGCGAGCCAAATACGCACCGATCGCGGCGTCGTACCGGGAGGTCAGGGCGAAGGCCGCCGCGGCGAACTCGGCCCTGAGCGTCCGCGTCGTGCTGCCCGAGTGCTGGTCCATCTCGTGGAGGACCCGGTCGTACTGGCCGGGCTGGGTGACGATGGTCACCCACTCGAAGTTCTTCGCCGCGCTGCGGACCATCGAGGGGCCGCCGATGTCGATGTTCTCGACCGCGTCCGCCTCGGTGCACCCGGGCTTGGCAACAGTTTCTTCGAAGGGATAGAGATTCACGCAGACCAGATCGATCGGTTGGATGCCGTGCTCACGCATCGCGTCGGCGTGGGATGCCTCGTCCCTCACGCCGAGGATGCCCCCATGCACTTTGGGGTGCAGGGTCTTCACCCGCCCGTGCATGATCTCCGGGAAGCCGGTCACCGCGTCGATCGCGGTCACCGGGATCCCCGCGGCACGCAGCGCCGACGCGGTGCCGCCGGTGGAGATCACTTCCACTCCACGCAACGAGAGGGACTTCACGAAGGGGAGGAGGCCGGTCTTGTCGCTCACGCTGACGAGCGCGCGTTTGATTGGTGCCAGTTCTGCCATGCCGGAGCGTAGGTGTGGACACGCCCGGGTTCGACGGCGCGGTCACGCGTCCCACTTCGAGACAACGCGCGAAGCAACGATCGCAAAGACCAGGCCCCCAGCGACCAGCCAGATCGCCGCGGCGGACATGGCGTCCATCCTGAGCTGGTGCAGGTCGTTCAGCAGCCGCTGGGCCAGGTTCTGCAACCCCGGGGGCTGCACAAGCACCGAGGATTCGATCTCGTGGAAACTCAGCGCCGCCGCGATGAGGGTCGCGCCGACGAGAAGAGGCGCTCCCGCGCGGCCGGCGGTGCGAATCCACCCAAAGAGCCCTCCGGCACCGTCGAGCTGCCGGGCTTCTTCGAGTTCGCGCGGCTCGCTCGCGCCGACGATCGCGCCCGCGAGCACACCGACGATCGCAAAGCGCGACGCGTGTGCAAGAACGAGCACCATCGGGGAATCGCCGATCCACTGCGGGAAGGCGAGGGATGCGATCGACCACGCCGAACCGACAAGAATACCCGGCACCAGCCCCGCGGTGATCAGCAGAAACGCCGCCGCGCGGCGCGCCCAGGAGTGCGCACCCCGCACCGCCGCGCCCGCCAGCAACGACACACCACCCACCGCGAACGCGGTGCCCAGCGCGATGCCCGCGCTCGTCGACACCGCGCCGCCGTTCAGCGGCCAGAAGCGAGCCATCGCGGCGGGCTCCTTCAACTCCATGCCGAACAGCACCAGCGGCACAACGACACTGAGCACCCAGACCGCGCCCAAGAGCACCGCGGCGAGCCCGGGGCTCCGGGTCGCGACCGGCTCGACACCCGCCGCGTCGCGCACGCGCCCAAGACGCCCGGAGATCCACCACGCCGCGCCGACCGCCGCGATCACCGACGGCCACGCGGTAGGCCACGCCGCGATCGGGCTGGAGGTCTGCTGAAGCGTGAGCCACGTCAGGATCGCGGAGGTCTTCACCTGCCCCAGATGAAACGGCACCGCGGACCCGAGCATCACGACGAGCACGAGCAGGAACGCGCCAGCCACCCCGGGCCAGACAAGCCGTGCGATCTCGACACGCCGGCGCCACGCCGAAGCCTCGAGCCGCAGCGCATCGAGCACGGAGGCGTCGAGCCGGCGCAGCGAGGTTCCGATGACCAACGATGCCAAGGGCCACGACCACAGCGACAAGGCAGCCAGCGCGGTGAGCCGGCCGGCCATTGCCGCGGTTGCGGTGTCGCCCCCCGCCGAGAGCCGGGCGATCCAGTCTCCCAGCGGCGAGCCCGGGGCCCGGAGCAAGGTGTACGCCGCGTAGGCAAAGTACGTCGGCAGCAGGAGCGGCGCGAGCAGGAGCGGCACCGCGCGCAGCCCCCTCCGCCCCAGCACGACGGCCCCCGGAACAGAAATCACAACCGCTATCGCCGCGACCGCGCCAGCCCAGGCAAACGTGTTGAATGCCAGC
>JBMOHX010000173.1:0-8003 GCA_049317625.1 Phycisphaerales bacterium | reverse complement strand
CCTTGGCTCACTCCCGAACGTGCTCGCGGCCCCGGGGCCCGCACCAGCCTCCCCTTGCGTGCTCGAGCTCGACGGGCCGATGACCCCCGACCGGCTCGACGCCCTTCGCGGAGCGGGTGCCAACCTGCTGGGCTACCTCCCCACCAACGCCTTCATCGCTGATCTGTCCAAGTCCGACCTCGCGAGGCTGCAAGCCTTGCCCTGGGTCCGCCGCGCGGTTGCCTATCAGGATCAGTGGAAGGTTGCGCCCGAGTTGCTCCTTCCCCAGCGGGCCTGGACCGAGCCCGACCGGCGGTCGCTCGCGGCCGCCGGTGTCCGCGTTGTCTCTCTCTGGCTCTTTGCGGAGCGCGGCCCGGATGCGACCCTGGCATCCCTCGCGGCGGCGGGTGCCGTGACAACATCGCGCGAGCTCGTCGCGGGCACATGGTGCCTCACAGCGCACGTGCCCGAGGGCTCGGTCGTTGGTTTGGCCACCGGCGCCGACGTGCAGTTCGCCGAGGAGTACAGCGAGTTCACCACGCGGAGCAACGCGCAGGTGCGTGCCCACGTGCAAAGCGGCACGATCACGGCAACGCCCTTCTACGACCGCGGCATCCACGGCGAGGGCCAGATCGCGGGGATCATCGACAGCCGCGTGAACAAGGACCACTGTTCCTTCTCCGACCCCGAGGGCGATCTACCCGGCCCGAACCACCGCAAGATCCTGGCGTACAACGACACCTTCGGGAGCGTGTCGCACGGCACGCACGTCGCTGGCACACTCGTCGGTGATGGCGGCACCACGGGCGACACGCGCGGGGTCGCGTACCTGGCGCGCTTCGTTTACAACACCCACCCCAGCGCATCCGAAACCTCGATGTTCGACCGCTTTAACCTGCACGCCTCGCAGGGCGCACGCGTGCACAGCAACAGCTGGGGCGCGGACGGGGTTCGCTCCTACGACGGCCCCTGCCGCGCCATCGATGCGTTCCTGCATGATCAGGAGGACAACCTCATCGTGCACTCGGTCTCCAACAGCTCGGTGGTCTACAACCCGGAGAACGCCAAGAACTCGATCGCGGTAAGCGCCGCGGGTGGGGTCGGCAACGAGAACACCATGTGCGTCGGCGGCGCCGGCCCCACCGACGACGGACGCCGGAAGCCCGAGATCACGAGCATCGGCTGCAATGTCGCATCTTCCAACAGCTCCAACGCCTGCGGGACGCGCTTCTCCACGGGAACATCGATGGCTGCGCCGGGAGTCTCTGGTGCCGCGATCCTGCTTCGGCAGTACTTCACGGACGGGTACTTCCCCTCCGGAAGCGCGAATCCGCTCGACGTGTTCGTTCCCGGCGGGCAGCTGATCAAGGCGATGCTCGTGAACGGTGCAGTCGACATGACCGGCGTGCCGGACTTTCCGAACGCCCGCGAGGGCTGGGGTCGCGTTCAGGCCGACAACGCGGCGTACTTCGGAGGCGACGCGCGGCTGCTGGCGATCCGCGAAGTCCGCAACACCGACCCCCGGGCCCTTTCCACCGGGGCGGAGCACACGCTGCTGCTGGGCGTCGGACCGGGACAGCCTCTGAAGGTCACACTCTCCTGGGCGGATGCGCCCGCCCTGGCGAACGCCGCGTTCGCGCCCGTGAACAACCTCGACCTCATCGTGGAAGGCCCGGCCGGCGAGAGCTTCCGGGGCAACGTCTTCGCGGCTGGAGTCTCAGCGCCCGGCGGGGCAGCCGATGCGATCAACAACCTGGAGCAGGTCCTGCTGCCCGCGGCCTCCAGCGGCATCTGGACGGTGCGCGTGCTCGGCGCGGCGGTCAACGAAGGGACGCAGGGCTACGCCATCGTCGTCACCGGCACCGTCACCGACCTGACGTGCCCCGCCGACTTCGATCTCAGCGGCACGGCCGACGGCGACGATGTCATCGCGTTCTTCGCGGCTTGGGATGGCGCGAGCGCCGCCTCCGACATGAATCGTTCGGGCGGCGTCGACGGCGACGACATCATCGAGTTCTTCACCCGCTGGGACGCCGGTTGCTGATCCTGCGTTGCCGCCGTCAGCGGTTCATGCGGATCACGAGCCGCCACTCCGTCGCGGCGTCGGTGGAGTTGCCGCTGAGGAACGTCGGGGTCCGGGGTTCGAGCCGCAGGTACTGCCAGCCCATCTGATCACGCAGTGGCCGCCCCTGCGCGTCGAAGAACGTGTACTGGTACTGGATCCGCGCGAACTGCCCTCCGTCGCTCAGCAGGCGCACGGGGACCTGCACCTTCATCACCGGGCCGTTCTCAACGATCGGCTGGTTCGCGACCACCCACCCCGCGAGCGCGGGCTCGAGCTCGATCTGTGGCCACTGGTCTCGGCGGACCGTGTCCGGCCCCGCTCCGATCGGGGCCTTGGGGTCGTACCGGCAACCGCTCAACATCAAACCGCCGCCAACCGCCGCGACCAGCACGAACTTCTGCATCTTCATCGTCGAACTCCTTGCTATTGGCCGCTCCGCGCACCGGCGGGCGCCGCTCGCTCATCTTCAATGGCTCGTTGCAACGCCGCCGACTTCGGCCGATACGGCGGGTGATTCTGGCAGAACAGTCGGACATACCCCGTGGACCCGGCGAGCGGGCAGACCAGCGAGGACCCGCCTTCGAGCAGGTGCTTGCGGCTTTCGCCCCGCTGATCCTCGACGGTGAACGTCACGCCTTCTTCTCGGTAGAGGTTCTCGAGCTCCACCGCGGTCATGTTCTTCAGCCTGCCCGACGCGTGGTACCGCGCGAGCGTCTGCGGGGTCGGGGCTCGAACGCAGGTGCCGCCCATGATGTACGGGAGTTCATCCCCCGCCACGCGGGCCTCGGTGCGGTCGTTCGCGTAGATCACGCGACCGCTGCTCGCCCAGCCCGCGGGCTCGGTAGGCAGCCGCGCGTACACCAGCCTCACCGGCGTTCCATCGCTTGGTGGTGAGATCGCCGGGAGCAACATGCGAGTCCCCGGCCTGTTGTCTAGCTGAACGCCGACGGTCGAGTCGACCTTTGTCACGTTGATCGCGGCGACGTACACCGACCGCGGCAGAAACTCGTTGTACCTGGTGTCCGCCTTCGAAGAGGCCTTGAGCAGCAACCCAGCCAACGCCGCGCCTGCCCCGGCGAGCTTCGCCTGATCGTCCTCGGCACCGATCGCCACCGCCGCGCCGCCGACCATGAGCGCGTTGCCGATCAGGCTCTTGGCGCGACGGACGTCTTCGAGGTTGTTCCAGCGATGGTCGCGCGCGAGCTCCGCAACGTCGACGGCGCGCGGCCCCCGGGCCCGACCCCCGCCGTCCTCGATCCACACCGTTGCCGAGTCCACGCTCTGTCCCGCGGCGGCCCACTCCGCAACAGCGCCGTCCAACCCCGTTGCCACTTTGACAGGGCCGCGGCCCTCCGCCACCACCACCACCGTGTTGCACCTGCCGGAGCGGAGATCGTCGGAGAGCGGCGCGAGCCGCGGATCGAGCGTCGCCGCTTCCCGAAGGAAGTCCGAGGCTTCATCGTCTCGGCCAAGGGCCTTGCTCGCAACTCCCGAGAGGATGTACCCGAGCGCGAAGTTGGTCTTCACCGCCGCGTATCCCTTATCGAGGTACGCGTCCGCATCCTGACCCGCTTGCTGCTTCGCGGCCGCTCGGCGCGCGAGCTCTGTGCTCGACATCGCCCCCTTGCGCTCGGAGTCACCAAAGTCCTTCAGCAGAAAGAGCGACGCCTGGGCGGCCGCGCGGGCGTTGTCCCACTCGCCGCGCTGGGCTTTCTGAATCGCGATCGCGCTGTAGGCCATCGCCTGCTCGAAGGGGTCGCCCTTCCAGATGCGGATGCCGTCGCTGATGACCACCGACCGGATGGTGCGATCGGCGTTGAGCCCCTGCGTCCGCAGGAACTGAAAGGTCTGGTTGGCGACCTCTTCGGCGGCGTCGGGCTGCCCGTCCGCGAGCGTGAGCATGAGCAGGCGGGAGCGGTTCAGGATGTAGTCGTGATCGCCGAACCCGCCGTCGCCGCGAAGCTCGGCCTGCAGCTTCTCTCGCGCGCCCCCGTACCGGCCGGCGTCGACGGCCTGGGTCATGCGGGGGTCAAGCGGGGTTGCGCCACACCCGCCGAGAACGAACGCCCCGGCCACGGTCGCGCCCAGCGCGGCTCTCCGCAGGCGGCGCATCAGTCGTACCCCTTGCCGAACGCCGCCCGCTTGAACTCAAAGATCTCTGTCCATGCCAGCCCGCCCGTGGCGAGGTCGGTGATCCGGTACTCGCACAGGTACGCGTCGGTCCTGTTCTTGCCCGCGGCACGGGTGGTCGAGAGGAACGTGGCGGACATTTCGTGGGTCGGCGCCCGATCCGCGGCGAACCCGGCTTCAAGTGTCCCCCGCTCGAGGCCCTGCCGCAGATGTTCCGCAGGTATCACGAAGCGGATGTTCTTGTCGCGCGAGAGTGTGAGGATGGGCTGCGATGCTCGGACGCGCTGCATCATCCACCACCGATCGCCGTCGGGGATGATGTCGCTCGTGAGGTTCTCGACTTTGTGGATCGCCACGATCATCGGCGGAGAATCCGGTCCGCGCGAGGCGAGCAGATCGCTCCCACGGAGCTTGTCCGCGATGACCGAGGTGGTCTCTTCGAGATCGGCCACCGTGATCCGAGTCGTGGTCTTCGGCGCGCACCCGCAGAGCAAACCAGCCGAGAGCACCGCCAGCAAGGAACGTGCGTTCATGACAGGGCTCAGCGAACCTGCTTGACCTCGTACGGCGCGCTCTGCCAGACGATGGAACCGTCCGACGCCCGCGTGAGTTCCCAGGAGAGCTCGTAGAGATTCACGCTCTCGGTCGCGCCGCGGGCGATCCGATACATGGCGCCGTTGAGGAAGAATGTGCGGTCCGGGTCCATCGGCTTGCGACCGTTGCCGATCATCTCGCGATCCTGGAGGTTCTCGAGGCGAGCCCTGTTCTCGATGAAGTTGAGCTTCGAGCGGATGTAGGAGCTCTGCATCAGCTTCTGACGCGTCCGCGTGCGGAACGCCTCGAAGTCGCTGGTGGGAACGATGCTGGTCTTGTTCACGATGTCACCGAAGACCACCGTTGCGCGGTCGGGGCCGTTGAGTTCGGGGATCTGCTGAAGGTCCCCCGCGAGATGCTGGGCAACCTGGTCACTGTTCTCGGCCAACGCCGCGGGCAGGATCTCGCGGCTGTTGCGCTCGGCTGGGGTCGTGTCGTACACGTCCGCTCGACCCACGGGCTCACCGCGCGGGGGCTGCGCGCAGCCCGACGTCAATCCAGAGACCACCACCGACGCACCAAGGGCCGCCGCGCCAACGAGCACTCGCATCTTCATCGAAAGGCACTCCAGGGTTCGGCCCATCCCGCGTACGTCGAGAGGACGCCGAGCCCGCCGCTCCGCCCACTGTCTTCGTTCGGCGGTTCGGAACGTTGCACAGAATCGTAGACGATCAAACCCGCGCCGAGTTCCCTGCCAGAGCGCGGGCCCGCTCATAGACGCGCTCCAACTCCCCCACCATCCGCCGCGCGTCGAAGGCCTCGTTGACGAACGCAAAGCCTTTAGTGGCAAGCCTTTGTCGGAGCTGTAGATCACGCGTCAACCGCAGGATCGCCGCCCCCAGCGCCCCGCGATCACCGAGTGGCACCAACAACCCCGTCTCGCCGTCGATACAGGCTTCGCCGGTCCCGTCCACGTCGTACGCCACCGGCGGGATACCACAGAGAAGCGCCTGCGGCACCGTCCGCGGCAAGCCCTCGCGATAACTCGGGTGCGCGAGGATGTCCATGGCCCGCATCAGCCCGGGTACCCGTTCAGGTGGCACCAGTCCGGTGAGCACGATCGAAGCGCTCGGATGTACACCGGCCCGGTCGAGCTCGCAGACGGTCAGGCCCATCTGTTTGGCCCGACCAACCAGCCGGGCACGCCACCAGCCGTCGCCGACCCAAAGCAGCTTGAGTTCGCCGTGGGTTCGGAGCGCGGGGGCAAGAGCGTCGAGAAGGTCGTCGTGGCCCTTGTGCTGCGCGAGGCGGGCGACCGTTCCGATGACGGTGTGCGAGTCTGCGAAGCCCAACGCGGCACGCTGAGGGGCTCGCATTTCATTCACCGGCGGATTCAGGAATGGGGCCAGGTCCATGCCCGATCGCACGGTCGTGTACAGCTCGGGCACCCCGATGCCGCGAGCAAGGAACTGCTGCGACATCGCATCGGCGACGCTCACAATGACGTGGCATCTCGCGGCGGCGTATCGCTCGGCGACCGTGTAGAGCGTGTTCGCCGCGCGAATCTTGAGGCGCGAGACCGGACCTCCTTCGACGGGCATGAACGGGGGCCCGTGGATGGTGTGGACGATCCCGACTCGCAAGCCGTTGACATGCTCGGCCCACGCGCCCGACCGACCAAGGATGCCCGCCTTCGAGCTGTGTGTGTGCACGATGTCGGGCTTGAGTCGTCGCACAAGCTCGCGGACCTGGGAGAAGCATCGCGCGTCGCGGAGCGGGTGAATCTCGCGCACGAGATCGGGGATGATGTGCGTCGCGATCCCGGTGCCGGACGCAGCACGGAAGTTCTCGACACGCGCGAGCAGCGAGCCCTCCGGGCCGTAGATTGGTCCGAACGCGAGATGAACCTCGTACCCGAGTCGCGCTTGACCTTCGCAGGAGAGCACGGTGTTCTCTTGCGAACCGCCGAGGATGAGACGGGTCGAGATGTGGAGGATGCGGGCGATAGAGCAGGGTAGGTGGCAGCCGCTTTCAGCGGCTGGGTCGACGAGCCCGCTCCGCGGGCGAGTGGGATGTCTATCTGTTTCGCACCATGTGCAACGGCGGAAGCGGCTCCTCGCCCGCGGAGCGGGCTCGGGAGACTCAGCCACTGAAAGTGGCTGCCACTGCTACTTCGCGAGTTGCCGGTATCGCTCTTCGTACTTCTCCGCGAGGTCGGTCTGCTTGTTCCGCAGATCGATCTTGCGGCCGTCGATGTAGGCACTCGTGATCTGCGTTCTCACTTCGAGCGGGCTGCCTGTCGTGATCAGGAGCGTGGCGCTCTTGCCCGCGTCGAGTGAGCCGTAGGTCTCCGAGATGCCCAAAATCTCAGCCGCGCTGAGTGTGATCGCGCGAAGGCCCGCGTCGGCCTCGAGGCCGTGCGCCACGGCCAGCGCGACGGAGTAAGGGAGATTGCGCTCGTGCGCTGTGTCGTCGCTGTTGGCGATGGCAAAGCGCACGCCAGCCGCGGCGAGGCGCGCGGGGAGCGTGTAGCCATCGTCGTAGGGCGCATCGTCACGACGGGGGAAGACGTGCGTGCCGGTCACGATGACCGGGACGTTGTTCTTCTTGAGGAGCTCCGCGCACTCGGCCGCGTCGCGCCCGCCGACGATCACCACCCGGAGCCCGTGCTGCTCGGCGTAGCTCACCGCGGCGTTGATCTGGTCCTGGTCGTTCGCGAGCATGAACACCGGCTTCTCGCCGAGACTCTGGGACTCAGCGCTGTTCGGCTGCGCTGGCGGGAGGATCGGGCCCATCGCTTCCCATCTCAGGTCGATCGGCGCGGCGGGATCCGCGGCCCGACCATCTCGGTATCTCGTGGCGACATCGAGCGTCTTCGTGATTGACTCCAGTTGGGTCGAGATGTCACGGCGCTGATCGTCTTCACTCCGGTCCATCCACCACGCGGTCACGGTCCGCATGTTGGGCCAGCGGCACACCTGTCCAACATAGCCACGAACTTCCATGTCGCTCACGGTCCAACCATCGAGCCTGATCACTGAGACCTGGCCGGGGAATGGCGAGCCTTGGGGAAAGATGCCGGCGAGTAGAACGCCGTTGCTCCGCGTGACGGGGATCAGTGTTGAATCGGGGTTCACCGCGTGCGCGGGGCAGACCTCGGGGGTGACACCGCCGTTCTCGCTCAAATCGTGCGTCTGTCCAACGGCCTGAATCTCCGTGAGCCCGAGCTGGGTCCAAGGTGCAATCAACCCCGGATAGACGCTCGCTCCGTTGAGATCAACGGCCTCGTATCCCG
>JBMOHX010000172.1:0-8033 GCA_049317625.1 Phycisphaerales bacterium | reverse complement strand
CGTTGGTCCCGATGCCGGAGCCGGAATCAAACGAAACTCCTATCGTCAATGGCAGTTGCAACTGCCCCGTCCGGATGAACTGGAACCGCAGCGGCGCACCGCCCTCGGCTCGGCTGGGGTCCAGCGGTACCACGCTGACCGTGGGGAACGGATCGTTCCCGACGACCGAGACGAGCCCAGCCTGGACCTCGACCTCACCCCCCGCGTCGGTCAGCCAGACGCGGTAGCTGTAAAGACCGGAGGTTCCATACACGTGCGAACGACCGCGCCAGTCGGCGGCGACGCGCTCGCCAGCCGGCGCGCCCCCGGCGGCGGGATAACTCCCATCGCCCCAATCGACGCGCCAAAGACGGGCCGGATCGAGCTGTTCGCGGACACGATCAAGCCCGAGCCAGAAGGGTGCGCCGGCGTCAACGCTGGAAACCTCGTTCACGTACCGGCCGCTGCCGCCGTTGGTGACCGCGACATCCACGACCGCGAACGAGCTGCGGCCCAGCTGATCCGTGGCACGCAGGGCGATCTTGCCGGATGCCGGGTAACGCTTGCCGACTGCCGAGAATTTGGCGCTGCTGCCGGTGATCGATGGGTCCGGCGAGAAGGACCTTCCGTCGTAATCCAGGTCCCACTGGTAGGTCAGTCCACCCGCGCGGCGCACGCGGCCATCGGTGATGGACACGAGAGCACTTTGGCCCTCGGTCACGCGGACAACACCACCCACCAAACCTGAGAACGATGGCACTGGCCGGTCGTCGCCAAGGAACGTGGCGAGTTGAGAGTTGCTGTACGCGGCCTGTCCAGGCTCATTGGGATGTACTGCGCCCCAGGGCTTCAGCCACGCTTCACTCCCCTGATAAATGCGCGAATCGTTCGCCGAACGAATCCAGCTTTCGCTGGCGCTGTAGCCCCGCGTCAAGAAGCCGGTTGGAGCCGAGACATAGGTCCAGCCGAACTGCGATGACGCGCGCCCAACCGCGCTGTTGAGAGGTATCACCGCGTGCTGGCGGCCGTGCGCTGCCTCCTCGGGATCGATACGCAAGGGGGTGTCTGTGATGTAATAGAAAGGATTCCATGATCCCGCGACGAGGGTCAGGAATGCGCCTGTCAAACTACCCATTACCGAATCCTGAAGGACATCGGCCGGAACACCGTTGCTGTTGCCCGTCGGATCGAAGTACCCTTGAATGACAAGATTGCTCGCGTTCGAGAGGTTGCTGCCGAGTGTCGCCTGGATGCCGCCGGCCAGATCCGCGTACAGCGAGGGCAAGCGAGCGATCCGACGCCGCAACTCGTCGCGAATCTCGTCAAGCGCCTTCGACTCACCGGTGAAGAAAATGCCCGCACGGTAGTGGTATCGCTTCACGTAATCGGACAGGATTTCGCTGAAACCGATGTCGTTCGCACCGACCGACATCGTCATCGCGTCGATCGTCCGATTCCCGATCAGGTGGCTGATCTGATCGAGCTGCGAGCGGCCGAACCGTCTGGTATCACCCTCGCCGTCGGCCAGCTCGAAGTTCGGGAATGGCGGCTCTTCTGAGTCGTTGTCGTAGCGGTTGTCGGCACCGTCGACCTTGGGGTTCAGTATGCCATCCGTGATGCTGGCGCCCGTCTGCGCGACGAACACGAACGTCACGGAACTGCGCGGGTCGCGACGCTCGATCTCCATGGCCGTGAGCGACGACGCCGCGAGCGTCGAACGGTGTGCGGCCGCGTGCTCATACTCCACGGACCCCACGGTGAGACCGTAGGGGTCGTCGGGCGTGGCCCCGATGCCGTCGTCGGCCCACCATCCCAGCGGGAGAGGGCTGTTGCCACCCAAGAGCGGGATCGGTGGGCTTCCGAAGAGCGTCTCGAGTACGTTGAACCGGCGAATCACCGGGTTGCCCTCGCCCGCCGCCACCGAGTCGCCCGCCGACACGATGAGTATGTCGTTGACCTCCACCAGCTGCGTCTGCTCGCTCATGATCATCAACTGATCAGTCACGCGGAGGGACACGACGTAGATCTGTTCGAAGAGTTGGGCCGTGAAGGCCGACAGCGTTTGCGTGAACTGCACGACGCCCGCCTGGTTAGCGATGGTCCACAGATAGCTGAGGACGCCAGCGCCCGACGTGCTCTCGCCCGCGTCGAACCGCACGTCGAACCCGTTCGTCGGGTTGGCATAGGCCTGTGTGTTGGGCACATCGAAACGTCCGTCGTTGTTCCGATCAACGCCGTAGCGATCCGGCATGGACCACGTCCACTGAGCCTTCGTGCCCCCACCGCCCGCAAAGTCGGTCACAAATACCGTGGCGGTGCTTGCGACCTCACTGCTGGTGCGGTAAGGACCGGTCTGCTGAACAGTTAGCGTGACTGCTTCGGTGTCCTCGCTGAGGCTGTCGTCGAGCGGCACGACATTCACAACCGTTTCCGCTTGCCCCGGCGCAAACGTCACCACCGATGGGTCAACCGGGTCGAGGTTTGGGGAGGTCCAGTCGATCCCGTAGTAAGCATTGCCGAGGACTGAGACCGTCACGCTCAGCGCATCTCCGAAAACGCCGCCGGTCCGCCGCAACACAAACTGACCGTTAGCCCGATTAGTCTCCCCAGCCCACGGGTCCACCGCTTCGATACTCACCACAGCCTGATCGTTCGGGTCCTCGCGGATCACCAGTTCCAGGCGATTGAGGGTTGGGTGGGCGAAATAGTCGGGGCTTGTCACGAGCTGGACGACCAACCGTTCGTCGGTCTCCGCGATCGAGTCCTGTGCTGCCCTCACAGCAATCACTACCGAACCTTGGCCTGCGCCCATCGAGGCGTTGTACACGCCGCCCGCGTTCGGACTCAGAGACACGAAAGTATCGATACCACCGTTTGAGAACACCTGCTCGACGACGTAGTCCGACGACGAGGCGGTGCTGCCCGTGCCGAGGAACGTGAAATCGACGCTCACCGAGTCGTCAATGTAGGAGACCTCGCTCCGGTTGATGACAAAGCTCGCGCGGGACTGCGTGGCCTCGTTCGCCTCGCCGACAACCTGTACAAGCTTCAGTGTGTCAATGTCGTCGTCAAAGAATCCGATGCGGACCTGGTGCAGGTTTGGATCGCTGGCTTTGGTGTACCCGATGCCGTCGAGCAACTCGACGTGGATCCATTCGATGCCCTCCCTTCGCTGCTCGATGGGGAGTTGGGTGTCCTGGATCGGGAGGGCGGAAAACCGAACCACTTGCACACCAGCGGGGAAACTTACGCTCAGGACAGTCCCGCTACGGTCAAACGTTACGCCGGGCGTGTCGACCTCCAGTGAGTAATCCGACACGATCGTCGCAGTTCCGGAGATGTCCATGTTGACGATGACGGGCAGCGACACATCCCCACCACGTGTGATGTCGAACTGGACAATGTCGCCAAGCTCGCCTCCCGTGGCGTTGTTCGATGTCACCTTCACAGCTCGCTGGTCGGTGTCAACGATCTCAACTGTCGCTTGCCAGCGGGCAGGGTCGACGCTGAAGCTGGGCTCGAAGCCGTATGTGCCGGGGAGCGCTTGAAGGACGCCGTTGCCGTTCTCCCATGTTGCCTCGCCCGTTGGGTTGCCCTGCTGGCCGAGCGTGCGCTGGTCGGCGTCGAGATTGAGCCTGAGCGTGTCGTTGCCAAACTCCGGGTCGATGGGGTCGTTCTGGTCGTAGAGCTGGACGATAACGTCGGCGTAGTCCTGGTTTGCAGGGATCGTGACGAAGCTCCGAGTGTTGCCAGTGTGATCAGCGTTGTTGGCGGTGCCGTCGATGTGGTACCAAACCTTCAGCGGAGCGGCTCGCATGCCCGATCGCCAGATGCGGAACTTGACCGTCTGGCCCTCGTTGACGGCGGAGTTGTTGGCCAGCGGTGTGCCGTCGTTCAGAAGCGTCTCGACCCAGACCTGGCGGTTGTTCTCCTGCCAGAACGAGCCGTAGATCGGCTGGCCGTCGCGGCCGCCCCAGACGTAACCGAAATCTCCCGAAGAGCCCTTGGCCGAGTGGGCCGCGGCCGTCGCGGGGAGCATGCTGTAGATATTAGGTACGTTCGCGGTCGGTCTGTAATAGGCGGACTCGACGGGGATGAAGCGGTCGTAGTCAAAGTTTGGCACGCCGTAGTCAGCGGAAGGCAAGCGGATGAGCAGGTTCGGCGACTGGAGCGAGTTCGCAACCGAGACATTCTCCCCATTCGAATCTGCGATGATCGAGAACGTGTTCGTTCGCTGGTAATGGTAATATGTTCCGTTCCGTTCGGTGAACGTGAAGACGCCATTGATCTGCGCGGCGATGCTTCCGTCAGCCAATTGTTGGGCTTCGATATTGTCGTACCACCCTTGCGAACGGTAGAATGTCTGAAAAATACTCTGCCTTTGAATTTCAACGGAGCTAAATGAGGAGAGGGATATGCCGCCCGTTCCTAGCAGTGGCAAATACTTTTCCACGTAGGCATATGCGGGTTGCACGAAGCCGATTCGATCGGTATAGTTGATATTGTCATACACCGCGAACGAACGCGATACCCTTGTAACAAACAATTGCCCGGCATCGTCGAGCACCACATCGACGCCTCTCCCGGCTTCGACATTTCCTTGGTTAGTAATGTAACCAGTTATGTCGCCTGAAGAAGCCAACTTTGCCACGTTGAGATTTGTATAGTACGGCTGGTAAAGGATGTTTGCACCCCACCAGAGAATCTCCTGCACGACTGGGTGGGTCCCCATCGCACTGTGGTATGCCACCGCCACATCGCCGCCGCGATTGACAGACACCGCTGGCCACGGCGATGCGTTGTCGGCCGTCGCAAATGATCGGGTCCACAACGGAGTGCCATCGCGGGTCAGGTACCGAATGTCAACTGTTCCTGCTCCTGCTCCGTCTGGTGCGAATGACGCCACCGCGATCCGCCCGTCCTCGTCGGGCTCTTGCGCTACTGACACCCGGTCGCCCGAGCCGAGTCGCACCTCTGCCCCCAGCGGCTGCCCCGCCGCGTCGTGCTGCCGAAGATACACTGCCCACGCCGCGACTGATGGGCTGGGATCATCATCCCGTACATACACAAACGTCCGTTCGCCCCGGTTGCTGACCGCCACATCGGTGGAGCCGTTTAGTAGCGGACTCGGGGGTGCGATATCGATGGTCGTGTTGACTGCGTCCAGCATCGCCCGCTGCTCGAGCACCTCGCACGCCGCCCCGCTCCCGCCCGCGCTCGCGATCAACGCCCGCAGACGCGAAGCGACCGTCTTTCGTGTCACATCGCCGGCCGAGACCGAAGCATTAGAAAGTCGAGAGATTTGTGCGGTTCTGCGATCACGAGGCATGAGCCACTCCTCGGCGCGGCGGGAGTCTTCGCCGCGGGCCAAGGTGTATCAGGTTCACATCATGGTCGCAAGGATGGGTTCGCGCAAAATGCTAGATTTAGCGGAAAAATGCGCAATGCCATGAACGTCGGGATCATGACATTCAACCACTTGCAGCAGAAGTTCTTAGGATCGCCGCCGCGACCGCACGCTCACATCCCGAGCCGCTTCAACAGCGCATCCAAACTCGCGCGGCAGACTTCTTCGTTGCCGAGGGGCTCGTAGGTGAACTGCACGCGGGTGCCGTTCTCCACGAGGTCCACCGCCATGAACATCCTGGGGTACGACGAGTACCGTGGCGGCCTCGCGATCACCCTGCCCGCGTCCTCCGTCGAACTCGACTGCGCGACCGCGTACCCGCGATCCTTGAACATGGCTTCGGCCGCGGCGACCACCGCCGGCACGCGCGTCTCCGGCGGTAACACCGCCGTCAGCGTCCCGCCGCGGTAGGTCCCGACCAGCCCCCGCTGTCCCTGGTACTGCTCCCTCGCGGCACACCCACCCTGCCACAACCCAACCAGACAACCCACCAAGACAAGGGAAAGTCGCGTCATGCGCTGAGCGTTCATCGTGTTCTCCATGGCTCTCAAGCGCCTCAAGTATGGCACCCCTGAGGCCACCGGACCACTCGGCCACCCTCCGAACCGACCAACGCCCGTTCCCCACTGCCCGTTCCCCATTGCCCATTGCCCTCTTCCCCGATTCCCGCCGCCCGCCACTTGATCCGATCAGGTTGCGAACCTTTACTTCTCCCCCCACCGGCGTGGGTTTGTTCGTCTTTGGGCCCGAGCGGCCCGTCTGGCTAGGTCAGGTTTTTTCTGGGGAAGCGCATGGCGATTCGAGTGAAGGCTCGTAGCGGTGAATCCGTCGATCAGATGATGCGTCGCTTCAAGAAGCTCTGTGAAAAAGAGGGCCTCACGAAGGACATCAAGCGGAAGGAGTTCTACGAGAAGCCCTCGGAACGCCGCCGCCGCGCCGACCGCAAGAGCGTGGCCCGCCGCACCAAGGACGACTTCGTCCCCCTGAAGACTGAGAAGAAGCCGGACCGCACGTGAGTCCGACGCCGGGCTGTGCCTTCAGCACCCGCCCGGCCCGCTCCCGTAGGATCGGCCCCTTCCCCAGGGACAAATCTTTCTCGCCGCCGCGCGTTCTGCGCCGATGCCCCAGACAACAACTGTCGGTTCATCGCCACACCCTCAGCGTTGGAGCCCCTCCCGTGTTGAGCCCAGCATTCCAACAAGCCGTCTCCCGCACCAAACCTTGGGCGGGATTCCTGGCCCCGGTCCTTTTCGCGATCCTTTCGCTCATTGGCCCCTCTCTCGCCCGCGCCCAGGAAGCGGGCGGTACCGCTGCCACAAAGCTCGGTGAAGCGATCCAGGCCACCGGCGAGAAGCTGAACGTCGGGGGCGAGAAGATCGCTCACGCCTCCCACCAGGCCGGTGGCGAAGCAAACCTCAAGCTCCCGCAGCTCGGCGGCGTGAAGTTCATGGGGGTCGCGGGCGACACGCTCCTCTATGGGGGCATCCTCGTCTCCGTCCTCGGCATGGTCTTCGGGCTCGTGATCTACGCCCAGCTCAAGAACCTGCCCGTCCACAAGAGCATGCTCGACATCTCCGAGCTGATCTACGCGACCTGCAAGTCGTACATGATCCAGCAGGGCAAGTTCCTGATGGTGCTCTGGGCGTTCATCGCCGTTGCCGTCGCGTGGTACTTCGGTTGGCTGATCCCCATGGGCGATGTCGACGGCAAGGCCGTCTTCGGCATGTCCATGGGCAAGGTCGCCCTCATCCTGATCTTCAGCTTGGTCGGCATCGCCGGCTCTTACGGCGTGGCATGGTTCGGCATCCGCGTCAACACCTTCGCCAACAGCCGCGCCGCGTTCGCCTCCCTCCGTGGCAAGCCCTTCCCCTGCTACGCCATCCCGCTCAAGGCGGGTATGTCGATCGGCATGGCCCTCATCAGCGTCGAGCTGCTGATCATGCTCGGCATCCTGCTCTTCGTCCCCGGTGACGTGTCGGGCGCGTGCCTCATCGGCTTCGCGATCGGCGAGTCCCTCGGCGCTTCGGCGCTGCGTATCGCGGGCGGCATCTTCACGAAGATCGCCGACATCGGCTCCGACCTCATGAAGATCGTCTTCAAGATCAAGGAAGACGACGCCCGCAACCCCGGCGTGATCGCCGACTGCGTGGGCGACAACGCCGGCGACTCGGTCGGCCCCTCCGCCGACGGCTTCGAGACCTACGGCGTGACGGGCGTCGCCCTGATCTCCTTCATCCTGCTGGCCATCAACAAGGACACCGCCGGGGCCGACTTCGCCACCGTGCAGATCCAGCTCCTTGTCTGGCTCTTCGCGATGCGCATCATCATGGTCGTCGCCAGCGCCGGCTCCTACTTCATCAACGAGATGATCGCCAAGGCCAAGTACGCGAACAAGGACAAGTTCAACTACGAGCACCCGCTCACCAGCCTCGTCGTCCTCACCTCCATCGTCTCCGTCATCCTCACCTTCATCGCCTCCTACTTCCTGATCCCCGAAATCGCTGGCGGCAAGGAC
Organism: Phycisphaerales bacterium; assembly: GCA_049317625.1. Taxonomy (GTDB): domain Bacteria; phylum Planctomycetota; class Phycisphaerae; order Phycisphaerales; family UBA1924; genus JBEIUO01. The sequence continues at coordinate 132 of JBMOHX010000172.1, read as the reverse complement.
TGGTGGTGGCAGCTCTCCCTCATCATCACCTGCGGTACCGCCGCGGGCGCCATCATCCCCGAGCTCGTGAAGGTCTTCACCTCCACCCACTCCCGCCACGTCAAGGAAGTCGTCAAGGCCTCCGAGCAGGGC
>JBMOHX010000171.1:0-8078 GCA_049317625.1 Phycisphaerales bacterium | reverse complement strand
CGAACTCGCTACCCTTTGCACCAGTGCACGCCGCAAGGAGCATCCACGATGACGCTGATGGAACAAACCGCCGCCAGGCTTGAGCGCGTTGGCCAGTCGCACCTGCTGAAGTTCGCCGGTGGACTCTCGCCCGGCGCCCGCGAAGCCTTCGTGCAGCAAGTCGCAGCGCTTGACCTCGAAGCACTCCCCGCGCTGATCGACGCGTACGTGCTCAAGAAGCCGAAGTTCGAGTTGCCCGACAGCGTCGCACCCGCGCCCTATTACGCGCACGACGGCCGCTCCATCAACGGCCACTGGGACCGCGACCGATTCCGTCACGAGGGCGAGCTGCTCATCCGCGCTGGCAAGGTGGCGGCGTTCGTCGTCGCCGGCGGCCAAGGTAGTCGGCTCGGGTTCGAGGGTCCAAAGGGGTGTTTCCGCGCGGGCGTGCTGAGCGACAAGAGTCTGTTTCAGTTGTTCGCGGAGCAGTTGCTGGGGGCAAAGCGCCGCTACGGCGTTGCCGTGCCCTGGTACGTGATGACCAGCCCCTTGAACCACGCCGCGACGGTCGCGTTCTTCGAGCAGCACGACTTCTTCGGGTTGTCCCGGAACGACGTGATGTTCTTCCCGCAGGGCGTGATGCCGAGTCTCGACATCATGTCGGGCAAGGTGCTGCTCGCCTCGAAGTCGGAGGTCGCGACGAACCCCGACGGCCACGGCGGCGCGGTCCGCGCCCTCGCGACCTCGGGCGCGTTGAGCGACATGAAGGCCCGCGGCATCGAGCACGTCTCGTACTTCCAGGTGGACAACCCGCACGTCCGCATCCTCGACCCCGTGTTCATCGGGCTTCACGCCGCGGCACCGGATTCATCCGCGGAGATGTCGAGCAAGATGATCCCGAAGGTCTCGCCCGAAGAGAAGGTGGGGGTCTTCTGCACGGTCAACGGCCGGGTTGAGGTGATCGAGTATTCCGATCTGCCCGCGGACTTGCAGAAGCAGCGGTTGGAGGACGGCACGCTCCGCTTCATCGCGGGATCGATCGCGATCCACATCATGGCGGTCGAGTTCCTCGAGCGGCTCGCGAGCGATCCCCGGTTCGCGCTGCCGTATCACCGTGCGGAGAAGAAGGTCCCCTGCATCGATCCGGCGACGGGCGAGCCGGTTGCGCCAACGGCCAACAACGGCGTGAAGCTCGAACGGTTCGTCTTCGATGCGCTGTCGATGTGCAAAGGCTCGATCGTCTACGAGACCGACCGCGTCGAGGAGTTCGCGCCGATCAAGAACGCGTCGGGCGTCGACAGCGTCGAGAGCTGCAAGCTGCTCCAGACCGAGCGGGCGGCGCGATGGCTCGAAAGCCGCGGGGTTCGGATTGCGCGGCGGGCGGACGGCACCAGCGACTGCGTGATCGAGATCAGCCCGCTCACGGCCACCGAGGCTTCTGAGATCCCCGCGGCGGTGATCCCGGCGAGCGTCGGTGCCAGCGCGAAGCTGAGTCTCTGACGCATGCCCAACTTCTCACAGTTCCCTCGCTCGCTCGCAGAACGGACCCGCGGTGCCGCACTCGGCGCGGCCCCCGCGCTGATCGCGCACCCCGACTGGAAGTCGCCTGCCCCCCTGGTGCTCTGGCTTCACGGGCGGACCGTGACCAAAGAGATTGACTCGGGGCGGTACCTGCGGTTGATCCGGGCGGGCATCGCGGTGTGCGCGATCGACCTGCCTGGGCACGGCGAACGCTACGACGAGGAGCTCCTCGCCCCGCGCCGGACGCTCGACCTGCTCGCGCTGACAGTGCGGGAGATTGATGGTGTTGTCGAAGCACTCGAGGGCCCCGACTACTCCGGCCTGCTCGACCTCTCACGCCTCGCGATTGGTGGGATGTCCGCGGGTGGGATGGCAACCTTGCGGCGGCTGTGTGACCCTCACCGGTTTCGGTGCGCGGCGGTTGAGGCGTCGACCGGGTGGCTCGAAGGCCTGTACACCACGACGCGCGCCGAGCCCGACGCGATGACGCGCGCGCCGTGGGCCGTGACACAGGACCTCACGCGCGTGCGCGAGCTGGACCCGGTACGACACCTCGGCGGGTTCGCACCTCTTCCGTTGCTCAGTTTGCACAGCGAGGCCGACTCGATCGTCCCGTACGCGGGGATGCGCTACTTCATCGAAAGGCTCCGCGAGCACTACACCTCGCGCGGGGCCGACCCCGCGTTGGTGCGGTCGGTGACCTGGCCCCGCACCGGCGCGCCGGGCGAGCACGCCGGGTTCGGCCTTGCCGCGAACGACGCGAAGAACACGCTTGTCTCGTTCTACGAAGAGCACTTGCACCCAAGCCGGCCGACCCAGGAGTTCTAGCGCCATGGGCATCTATCCGCTGCGAGGGCTCCCGAACCAGAAGCAGATCTGGTCGTGGATCTCTTTCGACGTCGCCAACCAGTCGTTCACGCTGATCATCAACACGCTGCTCTTCTCGAAGTACTTCATGGATGTCGTGCTCGGGCCGGACGCCACCGACCGGAACATCAAGTGGTCGCTCGTGTTCACGGTGAGCATGCTGCTGACCGTTGTGGCTTCTCCGATCGCCGGCGCTATCGCCGACGGCCGCTCATGGAAGAAGCGGTGCCTGCTCTTCACCGGCTTCGGGTGTGCACTGCTCACGTGCGGGCTGGGGCTGGTTGGGCCTGGGGATCTCTGGCTCGCGGTGCTCATCTACGTGCCCGCGAACTTCCTCTTCAACATCGGCGAAAACTTCCTGGCTTCATTCCTGCCCGAACTCGGCAAGCGCGAGGACTTCGGACGGCTGTCGGGCTTCTCGTGGGGCGTGGCGTACTTCGCGGCGCTGATGCTGCTGGTCATCACCGTGGTCTCGATGGATCTCTTCAAGCTCGAGCCCGTCGAGGCGTGGCGGCCGTTCTTCGTGTTCGCGGGAGCGTGGTTCTTTGTTTTTGCGGTACCGACCATGCTGTTCCTGCGCGAGGCGCCCGCGCCCGCCGGGACCGGCGAGAACCTGCTCCTCGCGGGCTTCAAGCGACTCGCGGAGACCATCCGTGAGATCCGAAAGTACCGGGACCTCGCGGTGCTGCTGGTGGCCTCGTTCTTCTACGGCATCGCGATGCAGGTGATCATCGCATTCGCCTCGAAGATCACGAGCGACTACGGCTTCGAGTCCGTTGAGATGGTGCTCTTCGTGGCCGTGATGACGATCTCCGGGATCATCGGGACCTTGATCCCCACTCTCTACCAGGACCGCCTCGGCCACCGGAACACCACCGTCGCGCTCATCTGCGTGTGGATTGTCGTGTGTCTTCTCTTCGCCGGATACACCTGGGCCCGCGGGCACTCGCCCGATCCCTCCGCCTACCCGCTGTGGCCCATCTGGATCCTCGGGAACATGATCGGGTTCGGTCTCGGGTCGCTCGGCGCGGCGAACCGCGCGTTCGTCGGGTTCCTCACCCCGCCCGAGCGCACCGCCGAGTGCTTCGGGCTTTGGGGATTGGTCTTCAAACTCGCCGCGGTCGGCACCATCCCGTTCGCGCTCGCCCGCGATCGACTCGGCGATCCCGCGTCGTTCCTGCTTCTCGGCGGGTTCCTTGTGATCGGCCTGGTACTCACGCTCGCCGTGAAGGAACGGCGCGCGGTCTGATGATTCACGGGCGCGCGTACGTGCCGCCCCGACACGCGATCGGCACGCACTGGCCGGAGGGGCCGCCCAACACCCCGCAAGCGGCCTCGCAGCCGATGGCCCGCCAGGCTTGGAGGGTGATGCCGGGCGCGGCGTAGTCCGGCCGGTGTGGCTCTTCCCTGCAAAGGTCGGTGCTCAGGTACTTCTTGTTGCTGTCGGGGAAGACCGTGACGACGGTCGCGCCCTCGCCCAGTTCGTCGAGCACCCGGTCCGCGCCGATGAAGTTCGCGCCCGACGAAATCCCCACCGCGAGCCCGCACGCGCCCAGCGCTTGCGCCATCAGGATCGCGTCCCCGTCCCAGACGTCGACGAGCGCATCGAGCTCGTCGAGTTTCACAATGCTCGGTACGAACTCGTCGGAGATCCCTTGGATCCGGTGGTGGCCCTCCTTGCGCCCGGTCCGGAGCGTCGGCGAGTTCGCGGGCTCCAGCGGATGCACGCGGACCCCGGGCCACTGGGCGCGCAGCGCGCGACCGACACCCATCACCGTCCCGCCTGTCCCCACGCCCGCGACAAACGCGTCGGCGCTCCGGCCGGCCGCTCGCAACTGCGCGATGATCTCCGGGCCCGTCGAGACCTCGTGCGCTTCGCAGTTGGCCGGGTTGTCGAACTGATGCGGGAGGAACACGTTCCCATGCGACTTCGCGAACTCGTCCGCCTGCGCGATGCTGCCCTGGAACCCGCCGTCCTCTCGCGAGACAGGGATCACTTCAGCGCCGAGCGACAGGATCAGCGAGACCCGCTCGCGGCTCATCCAATCCGGCATGTAGATCCGGACCGGGTGGCCCAGCGCACGCCCCATCGCGGCGAAGGAAATACCCGTGTTCCCGCTCGTGGCCTCCGCGATGGTGTCCCCCGGCTTCAGCATCCCGGCTTCGATCGCGCGGGAGAGGATCCAGAAGGCCATGCGGTCCTTCGTGCTCCCGGTCATGTTCTTCTGCTCGTACTTCGCGAAGATCTGACGCTGCCTGCCGCGGGACTTGTAGCGGATCTCGAGCAGCGGCGTTCGGCCCACCATGGCGGCCAAGGACGAAGTGGGTGAGAATGGGATGAGTGCTGTCATCAAAGGATAAGAGTATCCGGAGTGCGAATGTCGGGATTCGATGGCGGCACCGAATCCCTACCATTTTCCATGCGGTCACGCAGGGTCGTGATTCTGGGGGCCGGCTTCGGCGGGATCGCGTGCGCCAAGGCGCTGCGGAGATTCGACGGCGAGGTGGTCGTCGTCGACCGAACGAATCATCACCTGTTCCAGCCGCTGCTGTACCAAGTCGCGACCGCGGGTCTCAGCGGGTCGGACATCGCACAGCCGGTCCGCACCATTCTCCGTGGGCAGCGGAACGCGAGGGTCTGCATGGCGGCGGTTGAGCGCGTGGACCTAGCCGCCCGCGAAGTTGTGCTCGAAGACGGCCAAGGGCGGATCGAGTACGACTACCTTGTCATCGCGCTCGGAGTGCAGACGAGTTACTTCGGCAAGGACCAGTGGCGGCCGCACACCCTGGGGCTCAAGACCCTCGGCGATGCCCACGCGATCCGAGACCGCGTGCTTGGGTCGTACGAGCGCGCGGAGTGTCTCGCGGCGGACCCGCGCGAGCGTGCCAGACTGCTGTCGTCGGTGGTCATCGGCGCCGGGCCGACGGGCGTCGAGATGGCGGGCGCCCTCGCCGAGTTGGCGAGGCGTGCGCTCAAGTCGGAGTTCAAGCTGGCGAATCTCGCGGAGGCCCGCGTGGTGCTGGTTGACGGCGGCCCCAGGGTGCTGCCGACCTTTCCGCCCGAACTCTCCGCACGGGCGCAGCGGGACCTCGAACGAATGGGCGTGCGCGTGGTGCTCAACGCGATGGTCAGCGACATCGGCGCGGGGTACGTCGTCGCCGGGGAGGAGCGATTCGACGCGGCGACGGTGATCTGGGCCGCGGGGGTGGCGGGTCCGAAGCTCACGGGCGACCTCGCCGCGCAGGGAGTGCGGGTTGATCGCTCGGGACGGGTGGAGGTCGGGCCCGACCTTCTGGTCCGCGGTGCCGAGGGCGTTTACGCGGTGGGGGACATCGCGGCGTGCACGGACGGCGCGGGCGCTCGGGTCCCGGGCGTCGCGCAGGGCGCGATGCAGATGGGCAGGCACGTGGGCCGCGTGATCGCGGCGGCCGTGGACACGCAACCGAACGCGGTCGGGGCGTTCGTCTACCGGGACAAGGGAACGATGGCGACCATCGGGCGCACCAGCGCGGTTGCGGACTTCGGCAAGACCAAGGTCGCGGGCGTGGTGGCGTGGTTGATGTGGCTGTTCATCCACCTCCTCTTTCTGATCGACCTTCGCAGCAAGCTGACCGTGTTGTTAAAATGGGTCGCCGCGTACCTCTTCTACCGCCCCTCGTCGCGCCTGATCGAAAGCGGCAGAGGCTGAACCCGGAGCGAACCGTTGACCGACACGCCCTCTCGCAACGTCGCGAAGCTCCCGCCGATCTTGCCGGTCGGCACCGCGGTGGTGGCGATGGTGGAGGTCCGAGGCCCGGATGGCCGACCGCTTCACCCCAGAGGTGCGCCGGCAATGATCATCACCGCGCCGGTGGACGCCGAGCACTCCTATCGCGTGCGGTTCGCCGGGGGCGACGAGGCGTCTCTGAAGCGACGCGAGCTGCAGGTGTTGAGCCACTACCAGCGGGCCGGGTACGAGGACCGCGTCGATCCGTTGACCGAGTACGACCTCTACTCGCACGTGGTCTACCGCTGCATCGTGGGATCCCGGGCTTACGGTCTTGACCGCGACGGCAGCGACATCGACCGCCGCGGCGTGTACCTCCCACCGGCGAGCATGCACTGGTCGGTGTACGGAGTCCCAGAGCAGCTCGAGAACACCGACACCGAGGAGTGCTACTGGGAACTCGAGAAGTTCATCAAGCTCGCGCTGAAGGCGAACCCCAACGTGCTCGAGGCGCTGTGGACGCCGCTTGTCGAGCACGCCGAGCCGGTCGCGGAGCTGCTGCGGTCCGAGCGGAAGATCTTCCTTTCGAAGTTGGTGTACCAGACGTTCAACGGTTACGCGATGTCGCAGTTCCGCAAGATCGAGCAGGACCTGCGGATCAAGGGCGCGGTGAAGTGGAAGCACGCGATGCACCTGATCCGGTTGCTGCAATCCGGGATCGCCGCGCTGCGGACAGGGGAGCTGCCGGTGCGCGTCGAGGAGCGGCGCGAGGAGCTGCTCGCGATCCGCGACGGCTTGACCCCGTGGGAGCGTGTCGACCAGTGGCGCCGCGATCTGCACGGCGAGTTCGAGACCGAGTTTTCCCGGTGCAACCTTCCGGACCGTCCGGACTATGAGAGGGCGAACGCCATACTCATCGAAGCGCGAGCCGCGATGGCGGCGAAGGAGCGATTGCCATGAGCCTGAACTTTGCTCTGTGCCGCGAGATCATGGACAAGCACCCGTACCCGCTTCTCTTCGCGACGGTGAGCGGGGCGCACCTGTACGGGTTCCCATCACCCGACTCCGACTACGACCTTCGCGGCGCGCACCTGCTGCCCGCGCGCGAGATTTTCTCGCTCGACGAGCCGCGCGAGACGGTGGAGTCCGCGGGCGTGGTGCAGGGGGTCGAGATCGACCTCGTGACCCACGATGCCGCCAAGTTCTTCCGCCTCATGCTGAAGAAGAACGGCTACGTGCTGGAGCAGTTGCTCTCCCCGCTCGTGGTGCAAACCTCTCCGGAGCACGAGGAGCTCAAGGCCCTCTCGAAGGGCTGCATCACAAAGTTCCACGCGTTCCACTACCTCGGCTTCGCGGAGACGCAGTGGAATCTCTTCGCGAAGGAGGACCCGCCCCGCGTGAAGCCGCTTCTGTACGTGTACCGCGTGCTGCTGACGGGGATCCACCTGATGCGGACCGGCGTTGTCGAGGCGAACCTCGTCACGCTCAACGAGGAGTACCAGTTGCCCTACATCGCCGACCTCGTCGCCCGCAAGACGGGTGGCGCTGAGAAGGAGAAGCTGAGCGGCGCCGACATGGAGTTCCACCGCGGCGAGTACGCGAAACTCCGTGCGAGACTCGAGCAGGAGCACGTGTGGACCACCCTCCCCGAAACGCCGAGCGCCAGGGCCGCGATCGACGACCTGCTCATCCGGCTCAGAATGAAGTCGATCCACTCATGAGTGCGCGGGTGCCGGCCCTCCGCGGTGCTCTGCTCGGCATGATGGTCGGGGACTCGATCGGACTCCCCTTCGAGAACATGTCCGCGGCGCGGGTGCACGCGATGCTCGGGAGCGGGCCCCTGCGGCACCGTCTTCTCTGGCGATGGGGCATGGTGAGCGACGACACCGAGCACGCCGCGATGACGGTCGACGCGTGGGGCCGCGCGGGTGGAAACGCCGATCGCTTCACGCGTCTGCTCGCGCGTCGGCTGCGCGCGTGGTTCCTCTGCATCCCCGCGGCAAC
>JBMOHX010000170.1:0-8137 GCA_049317625.1 Phycisphaerales bacterium | reverse complement strand
CGGCGTACTCGACCAGTCGCTTCTTGACGCCCTCGCCCTCGTCGGCTTTGGCCGCAATCCATCGCGCCCGGAGGGCGACCGCGAACGCGCTGATCTGCTCCTCCAGATTTCCCGCGGATCCATGAAACTCCGCGGCCGTCATTGCGGCTGATTCGACGGACCAGTTGCCGTCGTCGTACACCGCACGGAGTGTCGCGAGCGTCTTGCTCTGCATCTGTGCTGCTTCGGATACGCGGCCGTTCTCCCGGAGCACGCTCGCTGCGAGACCTTCTGCCATGGCGAGTTGGGGATGCCTGGAAGGGAAGACTCCGCGGGCGTTCTCGAGGCCTTCCAGTGCCATTGGTAGGGCTTCGGAGTGGCGCCCGAGGGTGCTCATGGTCGCCGCGCTGCGCAGGAGGAAGACACCCTTGAGCAAGCGGGCGTCGGGAACGTGCTCATTGATTTCGTCCAGTCCCAGGACCAACTGCTCGAGGCCTTCGGATGGCCGCTTCTGTGCAAAGAGGGAGGAAGCCAGCGAGTTTCTCGCCACGAGGACGCCCCTCCAGGCTTCCGGAGTGTCCGGGGGCCATCGCGTGATGGCTTCGCGGAGAAGCTGTTCTGCTTGGGCGTGTTCACCTCGTGCCTGGAGCAACTCGCCGAGCGTTGCCCGGATGCGAACTCGGATCTCCGGCTTCACAAGGGGATGGGCCTCGCTCAGTTCCAAAGCGCGCTGCGCCTGTGACTCCGCTTCGGGCCGGCGCCCAAGGTCCTTGAGCACATTGGCGTGGAGCCTCAAAGCCTCGATAATCATGTCGACATCGGTCTCGGTCGCAGAGTTGAGTTCAGTAATCGCCTTGCGGCAGCTTTCCTCGGCCGCGGAGAATTTGCCGACGGAATACTGGAGGTTCGCCAAGCTGTTGCGGGCCCGTCCGCGCAAGGTCACGTCCGACTTGAATCGTGTATCCAGTTCATCCACGGCCGCATCGACCATTTCCACGACGGTCAAGTTCGTGCCGCGCCGGCTGGGTCCGGCCTGTCCGAGCATATCCAGCAGAAGGAAGTTGGCCATCTCGCGCTGAAGAAAGGCCTCGCGGGTGGCCTTGGTCTGGGCGGCTTCCGCAACCAATCTCAGACCCTGCTCGCGCCGGAGCATCACGCCGACAACAACGAGGGCGACGACGAGCGTGACCACCGCCGCGGCGACACCGCCCACGAGGGCCTTGTGCCTGGAGGCGAATCGTCGGAGAAGGTAACCGGCGGTTGGCGGTCTGGCGAGGACCGGCTCTTTGGCGAGAACCCGGCGCAGATCGGCGCCGAACTCACCCGCAGACGAATAGCGGCGGGCCCGATCGCGTTCCATTGCTTTGGCGATGACCAGTTCAAGATCCGCGGCAACGTCGCGCACGATGGTCCGCAGGGGTACCGGGTCTTGCTCGAGGACGGCCATCGCCGCCTGAATCGAACTCCTGCTCGCGACGTCTACCGGCATCCGTCCCGCCACGAGGAGATAGGTGAGGACTCCGAGCGCGTAGACGTCGCATCGGGTGTCGACTCCGCCGGGCTCGTTGCGGACTTGCTCGGGGGCCATGAAGCCGGGTGTACCGATCAACTGACCCGCCTCAGTGACGAGCGTGCTCTCGTCGCCCTCGCCGGCGACCAGACGGGCGATTCCGAAATCCAGCACCTTGACGATGGGCTTGCCGCCGTGTTCCGCGACGAGGATGTTCGCGGGCTTCAAGTCGCGATGAATCACGCCCTGCTGATGCGCAAACTGGATGGTGTCGCAGAGCGCCGCGACCAGCTCGAGGCGATCGCGGAGGGAGCGATGACCGGAGCTGGCGTAGGCCGTGATCGGGTCGCCTTTGACCAACTCCATGGCGAAGTACGGGACCTGTCGTCCGTGAAGATCGGCCACGCCGGCCTGATAGATCTGGGCCACCCCCGGATGACTGAGTCTGGCGAGCGACTCGACCTCGCGTCGGAATCGGTGAATGATCGCCGATGATCCCCGGCGCAGGAGTTTGATGGCGACGGTACGGGCGGGACTGGATTGGCGGGCTTCGAAGACTTCGCCCATGCCTCCCTCGCCGATTCTCCGCACGACTTCGAATGGCCCGATCGTCTTGGGCGCGTCATCCGATTCCGCGCGCGAGGAATCCCACGAGTCGAAGTGCATGCGAACTCCGGGCTCCGCAACGGAGTCGTCGGACCGGTCGTGCACGGCGAGCATGCCTTCGAGCATTCGCCGAAGCTCGCCGTCCGCTCCGCAGGCGCGGTCCAGGAACTCGATTCGGGCCGGCCCTTCGAGCTCGCAGGCCTGCAGAAAGATCTCACTCGCGAGTTGGTACTTCTCGGGGTTCACGATCCGTGTCCCGCCATCTGAGAGAGCAGCCACGCCCGAGCGACCTGCCAGTCGCGATTGGCGGTTCGAAGTGACAAGTTCATCACGTGCGCAGCCTCTTCCAGCGTCAACCCGCCGAAGAAGCGGAGTTCGACCAGTCTGGCGTGGCGCGGATTGAGCTCCTCAAGGCGGGTCAGGACATCATTCAGGCCTTCCAGATCGACGTCGTGGGAGGGTTGCGCGACCTCCCGAGAGGGTCACCCGCTCTCCTCGGGCCGAACGCTTGAGGGCCTTACGGGCGCGTGCATGACTGATGAGGATCTGGCGCATCGCCTGGGCGGCGATGGCGAGAAAGTGGGCCCGGTCGTTCCACTGGAGCGCCGCCGCCGAGAGAAGCCGCACGCAGGCCTCATTCACCAACGCCGTGGGCTGAAGGGTCTGGGAGGCCGGTTCACCCCGCATGATGGTGCCCGCAATCTGCCGCAACTCGTCCTGTAGCAGTCCGAGAAGCTCCTCGACGGCGGCGCGGCTTCCAGAAGCCGCATCCTTCACCATCGCGTTGACGTCCGGTCGCATGCCCACTCCCGTGACCCAAAAGGTGAAATCGATTGTACCGGATGGCATGCGCGGCGGTCCGACCGCGTGAGTTTTGTCGGAGGCTGTGAAGGGCCTCGTTCACACGTCAAGGGAGCTTCGCAATGAGATCTATCTTGTCCGCAATGCTTGTCGCCGGGCTTGCAGGAGCCGCACTGGCTCAGAGTTCGCTTTCAACATCGTTCACCTATCAGGGCATCCTTACGGTCGCGGACCAGCCCGCGAACGGGATGGCGGACCTTCAGGCGCGCCTGTTCACCGCGCCGGAACTGGGCGAGCAGGTTGGCCCCACCATTTGTGTGGATGACGTCGAAGTTCGAAACAGCCGCTTCACCGCGCAGCTGGACTTCGGGTCGGTGTTTAGCGGCCAAGCGTTGTATCTCGAGATCTCGGTCCGCGACGGCGGGGCTCCCTGCTGGTATCCGATTCCGTGGCAGCTCCTGGAGCCGCGACAGGCGCTTACCGCGACGCCGTATGCGCTCTTCGCGCTCAATGGAGTCCCCGGACCTGCTGGGCCGCAGGGGCCGGGTGGTCCGGAGGGGCCGCGCGGTCCGCAGGGTGTTCCGGGTCCAACTGGCGGCAGCGGTCCGCAGGGGCCGCAGGGGCCGGCTGGGTCCACCGGACCGCAGGGACCCCAAGGGGCCGCCGGTCCCCAGGGCCCGCAGGGACCAGCGGGCGGTTCTGTGTTTCAAGTCAATGCGAACGGTGCGTACTACATGGGCCGTGTGGGCGTGAACACGTCCAGCCCCACCATCGATCTCGACGTCAACGGGCGCCTTCGCGTCGGCAGCGGGGTGATCCAGAACACAAGCACACCGATCACCTCCGTCGTTGATCTTGGCCTGTACTCCGGGGTGTTTGGGCAGTGGGTGCGCTTCGTGAACAATCAGAGCAACTTTGCGTGGTACAGCGATGGCTCTTCCGGCATCGTTCCCTCCATGATGCTCCACAGCAACGGCAACCTGAGCGTTGGTTACGGCGAGGTCCGGCCCACGGTACGGCTTGATGTCAACGGCCGTACGCGGACGCGCGAACTCGAGATCATCGGCGGAGCGGACATCGTCGAGGGTTTCTCCTCGCGGATCGACAACATCGAACCCGGGACGCTGATGGTGATCGATCCTGATCACCCGGGTCAGGTCATGCCTTCCTCCGTCGCGTACGACACGCGCGTTGCTGGCATTGTCTCCGGAGCCAATGGCGTCAACGCCGGTCTGAAGCTCGGCCACAGCGGCGTCATGGACGGGGACATCAACATCGCCATGACCGGTCGGGTGTACGTGAAGTGCTCTTCCGCGGCCGGAACGATTCAGCCGGGCGACCTTCTGACGACCAGCGACGTGCCGGGTCACGCGATGAAGGCCTCGGACCGTGACCGTCGGGGCGGCGCGATCATCGGCAAGGCCATGAGGTCTTTGGACAGGGACACCGGGCTGGTGCTCGTCCTTGTCAATCTTCAGTAATCCGCCGCTTCGGGAGATCCAACCATGAGATTCATCAGCGCTCTTCTGGTGGCTGCATCAACGGCGGCGGCGCAGGTACCGGTCGACGAACACGTGCACAACGCCACCACCGCCGCTCCCCTGCGCATCCACGGTCTGCAAGGGTTCCTCGACTACGAGAGTGGCCAGGCTCCCTCGGCGACTCTTCCGGTTTCGCTGGTCTCCCTTCATGCGGAGGCGGAGCCCGCATCTGCGCTGAGGTCTCATCAGACGGCGGGCCGACGTATCGACATCAACTGGGAGTTGCTGGATGCTCTCGACGCGGCGGGCTCGGGTCGGGCGTCACTGACCCTGCTTGACGGGCGGACGATCGAACTCGCGTTTGTGCGGGCCGAGCAGCACGGCCCGCGCCGCACGACGTGGTTCGGCCAGATCGCGGGGATCCCCGCCAGCGATTTCATCCTCTCCCGAGTTGACAGCACGCTTCGGCTCATTCTTCGGGACTATGAGAACCGCGAGCGATGGGAGATTCACTTCGTGCCCGAGAGCGTCGCGGCTCCGGCGGGGCACGCCCTGCGTGCGAGTTCGTCGATGGCGGAGGGCGCGAACTTCTGCGGGACCGATTCGACGACCAGGCCATCCCCGCCAGATCATGAAAGCCCGCAGGGCTCCTACGGGGATCGCTCTGTCACGGACCCGTACTTCAGGCTGGATGCGATGTTCGTGGCCACGAACGACTGTCTTGTCTTTCTGGGAGGCGAGTCGGCGGTATGGGCCGAGGTCGAGGTGCTCGTCGGCGACTTCAACCTCGTCAACAGCAACGTCGGCATGGACTTCGGCATCCGGGTTGTCGGTGTCACCGCGTCCAGCGGCTACAACGAAGCCGCGGAGGGAGGTACGGATCTGGAGCGTCTGCGGTTGGCGAACGACGGGTTTCTTGACGGCGTCCACGGAACGCGCGACCTGGTGCGGGCGGACATCGTGTGCCTCTTGCGGCGAAGCAGCTGGGGCGGCGGGAGCACCCTCGGCGTGGCAAACCGTGCAAACTCTGAAAACACCAATCCAACTGAGGGTTTCTCGGTGACCGCGGTGAATCAGGGCGCTCCGGAACGGACGTTCACGCACGAGATCGGGCACAACTTGGGAGCGTGCCACGATGTTGCCCAAGGTGCGTGTTCGAACCCCCTCCTGGCTGGCATCAACGGGTATCGACACTCCTGCAACATCGGGTGCAACCTGTGGTGGCGGGATCGCATGGCCTACAACAGCGCAGACAGGTGTCCCGATGGCGACTTTGCCCTTCCGATCTTCTCCGATCCAAACATTGTGATCTCCGGGGGGCCACTCTGCGGGTCGTTCGCGATGGGAGACACCGATGCGAACATCCGGAACATGCTGTTGACCTCGCGGACCATCATGACCCAGTGGCGCACCGGCTCGACGCAGGTATGGGCCCATCCGTGGAATCAGAACGGGGGCGACGGCTCCTACTACCGGCCGTTCGGTCGTTTCTACAACGCGGTCGCCAACGTTGCAGGTGGGGTATCCGAGGGGCGCGTTCGAGTGCTGGGAGGCGTGGTGTTTCAGGACACAGCAGGAGCGGGAGGCGCGGTCGTGTACCGCACGCCGTGTCTGGTGCAACTGGAAGGCCCGACGAGCGCGGTGGTCCGATGAGCGGAGAGGGGATGCAGTTCGGCGCGGACTCGGAAGAATCCTCCGGACTCCCCATCGCAACATACGAGGTCCACCGGCATTGACGCCTTCGCCCGGGCCCGGAATCGGCTGCTCCAAAAAAAACAACCGCCAACGAAACGCTCGTTGGCGGTGTGCACGGGAGTAACTGGTTCGGTCGGTCGGGGAGGCTGTAGGCGGTACCAATAGACGAGCTGTACGTCGTATTTAAGCTCGGACTGATCCGCATTTCAAGACATGTGACTCTGGATTTGTACGAATTCCGGCAAGACAAGAACACTCGCGACGGTGTTTGAACAGTGATCGCACGATATTCGAGATGCGCTAGGTGTGGTGGCCCGCGAGCAGGACGGCCGCGTCGATCGCCGCGCCCATGCTCCCCTCGTTCGCGATGCTCTGGCCCACGATGTTGAACGCCGTTCCGTGGTCGGGGCTGGTCCGCACGATCGGCAGCCCGACCGTCAGGTTCACCGCCCGGTCCCAGGCGAGGGTCTTCAGCGGGATCAGCCCCTGGTCGTGGTACATCGCCACCACCAGGTCAAACTCCGCGCGGCGGCGGGGGTACTCGAGGGCCCGCGTGAAGATGGTGTCCGCGGGGAAGGGGCCTTGGGCATCGAAGCCCGCGGCACGCGCTTGGGCGACCGCAGGTGCGATGATGCGGTGGTCTTCGTCGCCGAGAAGGCCTTCCTCTCCCGCGTGGGGGTTCAGGCCGCAGACGGCGATGCGGGCGGGTTCGTAGCCGAAGTCGCGCATCGCGCGGGCGCCGAGGGAGATGGTTTCCAGGATGCGCGGGGCCGTGATGCGCGAGGGGACGTCCTTCAGCGGGATGTGCACCGTGGTGAGGATGACGTTCAACCCCGCGCGGGTGGTGAGCGCGCTCTCGCTGGGGGGAGCGTGGAACATCATTGCGAAGGACCCCGCGTTGCAGCGCTTGGCGAAGAGCTCGGTGTGACCGGGGAACTCGGAGTGCCCGGCGAGGGCCCAGGCGTGCTTGGAGATGGGACCGGTGACCACGCCGTCGACGTGCTTGGGGTGTGAGCGCGGCGTGAGCGCATCGGCGATGGCGGCTTCGACCCAGCGGAAGGAGGCGTCGCCTCCTTCGGTGGTGGGAGCCGCGACCCAGGGGTGCGAGTGCACGCCGGCGCTCTCGGTCTCGATCTGGGCGAGCCACTCTTCGCTGATCCCGGCGCGGGCGCACGCGAGGGCGAGGGGCTCCGGGCGGCCGTAGACCCTGAACCTGGCGCGGGACCGGCGGCGATCGTCGGCGAGCGCCTTGACGATGACCTCCGCGCCGATTCCGCCGGGGTCGCCCAAGGTGATCGCGAGCAGTGGCAGCATGGGCCAAGTGTACTGGCTTCCGCGCTCGGGTACGCTGTCGGCATGTGGCGATACGCGATGACGTTGATCCCGCTCTTGGCCGCGCTCTGCGCGGGCGCGGCGTGCGGTCAGGGTGAAAGGCCCGAGGAGTTGCTGCTGCGCTCCGGCGGTGTGCTCCGGTTCGTGGTGAAGGAGCCCGCGCGGGCGGACCAATCCGCACCCGTCCCGGTGCTGGTGGCGCTCGCCCCCGGCAAGCAGTCGGAGGAGATGGCGAAGATCGCCTTCGACCGGTACTACAGCGCGCTCGTCGCCAAGGGATGGGTGGTGGTCAGCCCGCTCGCGCGGACCGACTCGACGCTGCTGGACGATGCCAACAGCCCGCTCGGCGAACTGCTGGACGAAGTCGCGCGACGCTACACGGTGGAGGGCGGCAAGGTTCACCTCGCGGGTGTGAGTAACGGCGGCCGCGCGGCGTTTCGTCTCGCGCTCGCGGCGGGGAAGGACAAGGTCGCGTCGCTGCTCGTGCTGCCGGGCTTCGCGCCTTCCACCGAAGACACGTCGCGGCTGGGCGAACTCGCGGGTGTGCGGGTGCGGATGATCGTGGGAGAGAACGATTCGGCGGATTGGATCGATGCCTCGCGCGCGACGCTCAAGGCGCTGCGTGATGCCGACGTGGACGCGAGTTTGGTTGTGCGTCAGGGCGAGGGGCACGTCGTCAAGACAACACCCGAGGAGATCGCGGCGATGATGGAGAGCTTCAGGCCCCCCCCGA
>JBMOHX010000169.1:0-8167 GCA_049317625.1 Phycisphaerales bacterium | reverse complement strand
TACCACGACCCCAAGTTCCCGGCCAAAGTCCGCCTCACGGCATTCACACCCTTCTGTCCACTCGAAGTCGAAGACTCCTCTCTCCCCTGCACGGTCCTCAGCTACGAGGTCACCAACTCCGGCACCACGCCGCTCACCACCGAGCTCATCGCCTCGCTCCGTAACCCGGTCGCGCACGCCACCGCGAAGCCCGACGACGTGATCCGCCGCAACGAGCGGCGCGCCGGCTCACCGCTCACGCTCCTCTGCCGCGCTGAAGCCGCGCCCCGCGCGCCGATCCCCGACGAGCGGCCCGAGATTGTCTTCGACGACTTCGAGACCGGCACCTACGAAGGCTGGACCGCCACCGGCACGGCCTTTGGCACGAAACCCCGCACGCTCGCCGACATCGCGCGATACCAGGGCAACCTCAACGCCCACGCCCAGGGCCTCGTGAACTCGCACGAATCCCGCTCGGGCGAGGACGTCCGCGCCGCCGATGCTCACATCGGCACGCTTACCAGCCGAGAGTTCGTGATCGAGCGAACGTTCATCTCCTTCCGCATCGGCGGCGGGAAGCACCAGGGCCAGACTTGCATGAACCTCCTCGTCGACGGCGCACCGGTGCGCACCGCGACGGGCAACGACGACAACGCGATGCGCCTGGAGAACTGGAACGTCGCCGAGTACGCCGGCCGCACGGCCCGCCTCCAGATCGTCGACGGGTGGCGGGGCGAATGGGGCAACATCGGCATCGACGACATCGTGCTCCGCGACACCGAGCGTGCCGCGCCGTACGAACTCGCCGCGGCCCCCGACTTCGGCACCATGGCCCTCGCGTTGCTCGATGCGCACACCGGTGCAAGCCTTGTTCCCGTCGCCGACACCACCGCGCACCCCGCGGGCGAACTCCGCGTTCCCCTGACGCTCGCGCCGGGCGCATCCACCACGATCCGCCTCGCCATCGCGTGGCACTTCCCCAACCTCGACCGCTCGGCGCTCTCCTTCATCGACGGCATCGCCACACTCAAACGCCACTACGCGGCACGCTTCGCCGACGCCGGCGCGGTCATCGCGCACGTCGCCGCGCACCCCGAGCTCCTGGACCGCTCGCTTCTCTGGCGCGACACCTGGTACGACTCGACCCTGCCCTGCTGGTTCCTCGAGCGCACGTTCTGCAACGTCTCCACCGCCGCGACGAGCACGTGCTACCGCTTCGACAACGGCCGCTTCTACGGCTGGGAAGGCACGCACTGCTGCGCCGGCACGTGCACGCACGTCTGGCAGTACGCGCAGGGACTGGCCCGCGTCTTCCCGCAACTCGAACGCTCGCTGCGTCGCGACATCGACTTCGGCTCTGAGTTCAACGCGGACAGCGGCCTCATCCACTACCGGGGCGAGGCCGCCCGCTCGCTCGCCATCGACGGTCAGTGCGGCACCATCATCCGCGCGTACCGCGAGCACACGCTCTGCACCGACGACGAGTTCCTCCGCGCCGTCTACCCCAACGTCAAGAAGGCGATGCAGCTCGTCATCGCACGCGACCCCGACCATGACGGCATCCTCGAGGGCGAACAGTACAACACGCTCGACACTTCCTGGTACGGCCGCATCTCATGGATCAGCTCGCTGTACAACTGCGCGCTGCACGCCGCCGCGGCACTCGCGCGTGACGCCGGCGACGAGGAGTTCGCCGCCACGTGCACCGCCATCGCCGACTCCGGTCGCAGCAACCTCGAGTCGCTCTTCAACGGCGAGTACTTCATCCACGCGCCAGACCCCAACCGCCCCGACGCCAACAGCACCGGCAACGGCTGCCACATCGACCAGATGCTGGGCCAGTCCTTCGCGCACCAGAACAACCTCCCCCGCGTCACCGATCACGCCATCACGTGCACCGCCCTCGCTTCGCTCTACCGCTACAACTTCGCCCCCGACATCGGCCCTTACCGCCGCTTCATGGAGCAGCGGGTCAAGGGCGGCCGCTGGTACGCCATGCCCGGCGAAGGCGGTCTGCTGATGTGCACGTGGCCCAAGGGCGGGAGCGATGCCGCCACCGGCAAGAGCGGCGACGCGTGGGCCGCGGGGTACTTCAACGAGTGCATGACCGGCTTCGAGCACCAGGTCGCGAGCCACATGATCGCCGAGGGGCTCATCACCGAGGGCCTCGCGATCACTCGCATGATCCACGACCGCTACAGCCCCAACCTTCGCAACCCCTACAACGAAGTCGAGTGCTCCAACCACTACGCCCGCGCTCTGGCGAGCTACGGCTCCTTCGTCACCGCGTGCGGCTTCTCCCACCACGGCCCGCGTGGCGAGATCGGCTTCGAACCTCGAGTGTTCGCCACCACGGGCGAGCAGGCACACCTCGGCCCGTTCCGCGCACCGTTCATCGCGAGCACCGGCTGGGGCACGTTCTCCCAATCGCTCGACGAAGCAGAACCGACCTACACGATCCGCGTCGTCCACGGAACGCTCACCATTCGCACGCTCACGCTCCAGGCGCCCGAAACTCGCCCAAGGATCACAACGCGCCTGCACGTCACCCGCGCCGACAACTCCGTGGAACGCCTTCTCGCCGGCACCTCCATCCAGCGGGAACCCGCGAGCCCTTGGCGACGTGCGACCATCACCATCCGCTCGCACGACGACCCCATCGTGCTCCGCGCGGGCGACACACTCACCTTCGTCGTCTCCCGACCGACCTGATCAGCAGCCCGAGTCCCACCGCGCGAAGAACGCGATCACGTCGTCGCCGTCGACGCCGCCGTCGCCGTTGAAGTCCGCGCCGATCAAACCCGCGTCCCAATCGGCGAAGTACGCGATCACGTCGTCGCCATCCACGCCCGTGTCACCGTTGTAGTCCGCCGGGCAGGTGTTCGTGCACGTCAGCCCGATCACGCTGAAGTCGTCGATCGCGGCTTCCACCACCGAACCCGTGCCCACGTCGGACGCCGTGAAGCGGATCCGCATGTTCGCCGTCGCCGCGAGCCCCGGAACCGACGAAACCGGGATCGCTTGGAAGATCCATCCGCCGACGTTCTGCGTCGCGGGCCCGATCGTCGAAGCGGTGATCCACGTCGCGCCGTTGTCGCTGCTGAGT
Organism: Phycisphaerales bacterium; assembly: GCA_049317625.1. Lineage (GTDB taxonomy): Bacteria > Planctomycetota > Phycisphaerae > Phycisphaerales > UBA1924 > JBEIUO01. The sequence continues at coordinate 5,082 of JBMOHX010000169.1, read as the reverse complement.
TCCACCGTGAACACGTCGCTCGCGGGTGCGCCGCCGCGGCTGTTGTCGTACCAGCGCCAGTACGCGATCGTGGGGTTGGTGATCCCCGTCGCGCTGAACGCCGTGCTCGTGAGGACGGTGGACCCGTTGTCCACGTCAGCCTCGCCCAGGCTCGCCGGGTTTGTGCCCTGACCCGTGAAGTAGCAGTTGCCCAGCGGGTCGGCGGAGTGGTCCACCTCGGGCTGCGCGCCCGTGCCCAGCGGCTCGCCGTGGGTCCAACCACCCGCGGACGCGTCGCCCGTCACCGTCCAACCCGGATCGATCTCAAAGGACTCGGAGAACAGGGTCACCGGCGTCCCCACGCCCGTCGTCAAGATGCTCGACGGCGCCCCGGCCGGGAGCGATGCGCTCGCGCCGGGGATCGTCGCCTGCACGTAGTACTGCCAGTCCGGCCCGCAACCCGCCGCGTTCAGCGTCCCGACGAACACATCGCCGCCGGCATGGCTCATCACCGAGGGAGTAAACGAGCCGCTCGCCCCACGGCGCGAGAAGAGCGTGACCTGAGCGCTGGACGCGGCCGCGCCCGCCGCCGCGACGCGCACCGAGACCTGCACCGAACCCGTCGGCGACACCACCGCCGGGATCGCGCTGGTGAGCGTGAGACCCAGCGCGGGCGACGACGCGACCGATACGCCCAGCGTGTAGAGCTGCGGCTGCGCAGGCACACCGTCCGCCGCCACCCGCACGAAGTACGTCCCCGCCGAAGTGATCGTCGCGAACAGGGACTCCGCCGCGCCCGCCTCCGACAGATCGGCCGACGCCAACTGCACCCCAGAGTCATTGAACAGCGCGACAGTCAGGTCCGCCATCGACGCGCTGTCGGTGAACTCTCCGAAACAGCACGACCCTGAGAACCCGTTGCACGCCTGCGGCACGTCCTCGTACACACCCCCCACCGGCGCGGCGCTGAGCGAGATCAACCCGCCGCCGCTGGTCGTGAAGGAGTACCAGTCCTCGTCACCTTCGCGGTGAATGGACAGCCTGCTCCCGTTCGTCACCGCCGGGGCCGCGGGCGGCCCGAACGTGACGGGGCTCCCCGCCGCGATCGCGCCCAGCGGGCTCGCCTGCGCCAACGCGCCGTTGGGTTCATTGATGTCGCCGTACATGCTGTGGCCGTTGCGGATGTCGTCGTGGCGCGGGCCGTCGTACGCGGTCGACACGAACGGCTCCATCAGCTTGGTGTTCTGCACCGGGCACACGTGCGGCTGCCCCATCCCGTGCCCGTGCTCGTGCGAGAGCACGTTCCGCAGCCGCAGCGAGTTGCTCCCGAGGCTCTCGAAGAAGCTGTCCCCGGTGTCGATCACCATGTCGCCCGCATCGGGGTAGTAGTTGTACGCGAGCACGCCGTTGTTGCCGTCGATGAACTTGCCGCCGAGCCGGAGGTCGCCGCGGACGCCGATCTGTCCGGCGTTCTCGACCAGCCGCGCGCTGTCGTCGTTGGGCTCGTAGACGTAGGTCACGCCGATGAGGTCGCCCCACCGCGCGAAGACGCCGTGGTACAGGTCCTGCCACTGCTGCGTGTTGCCACCGTAGATCGCGTTCATCCGTGCGAACAGGTCCGAAGGTGCCTCGCCCTCGCCGATCCCGTTCGGGATCACCGTGCCGTCCGGCACGAACGAGTACGTCAGCACGATCGGGTCCCCCGCGTTGCCGGTCGGCCCGTTCGTCGCGGTCTGCGTCCACCGCGGCCCCTCGGTGTACCGGTCCTGGAACGCGAAGATCACGCGGTTGAACGCCGCCATCGTCTCGCTCGAGGTCCCCGGCGCAAAGCACGCCGCGACCGGCGCACCCTCGCGGTTCCGCGCCGCGGCGATCCCGTTCATCATGCGCTGGTGCCGCTCCGCGAGCGCGCGGAAGATCGCGTCGTCGAGCACCGGACGCAGCACCGCCGCCATCCGCTCGGCCCGCGGGGCAAGGTCCGCCGGAAGCTCATCGGGTCCGCACCCCGGTCCCACCACGGGAGCGCCCGAGAACCCCGCGCCCTGCGCGGTCGCCGCGGCGGCCAGAACCAGCGACAACACGCCGCCACGATTGCGAATCGAACTCATGCGAACTGCTCCCGTTTTCAATCACCAACACCGCGCGGCACACACCCCGTCACCCCGCCGCGAAACCCGGCGGAGTTCGGTACGCCGCCGGGCCGCACCAGTATCCCGGATTCTTCAGCAGTCGCAAGCCCGTTCAGTCCGGTTCGGGCTCGTTCGGGGTCTGCACGGACGAGTGATGCTCCCACCGCGTCCGAAGATCGTGCGGAACGGCGAGCAGGTCCAGCACTTTCCCAACGGTGAAGTCGATGATGTCCTCAACACGCTTCGGGTTCAGGTAGAACCCCGGATTCGGCGAGCAGATCGTCGCGCCCGCGAGCGCGAGCGTCTCCATGTTCCGGATATCGATCAGGCTCAGCGGCATCTCGCGGTGACACACAATCAGCGGCCTCCGCTCCTTGAGCGTCACCATCGCCGCCCGCGTCAGCAGGTTCGAGCCCGAGCCCGTGGCCATCGCCCCCAGCGACGCCGAGGAACACGGCAGCACCACCATCCCCGAGTGCAGAAAGCTCCCCGACGCGATCACCGCGCCCACGTCCTTGTTCGGATGGATCAGCAGTTTCGAGGCCGAGACACGACCGACCAGCCCCGGCGCCAGCGTCTCAAGGCGCAGCTCCCGGACATCGGCTTCATCGAAAAGCAGCCGCCGGCCGTAGTCTGACACCACCAGGTGCACCTCGTTCCCAGCTTCGAGAAGCAACTGCAACAGCCGCAGCGAATACGCCGCGCCCGATGCGCCGGAGATGCCCAGAACGAACTTGCGGGAAGCCTGCGTCACGACGACCCTCCTTCGTTCACCGGGCCCGGAGCGATTCACCGGCACCCGCGAGCAACCGCACGCGCACGAACTCTCGGGCCTCGGCGTCCGCGCGAAGGCAGCACTCAAGCGTGTTTGCCGGTCGCGGCGCGACCGCGCTCATCGCTTGGTCCACAAGGTCCGGGATCCGTACAAACGCGAGCCTTCCCTCGAGGAACGCTTCCACCGCGCACTCGTTCGCCGCGTTCAGCACCGCGCCGCTCGTCCCACCCGCGCGGATCGCTCGGTCCGTCAGCAGAAGCGCCGGAAAGCGCGACGTGTCGGGCCGTTCAAATGTCAGTGAGCCCAGCTCCTCCAGCCCAAGTTTCCTGCACGCGCCCTCGGGCCGCAGCGGCCACGTCAGCGCCGACTGGATCGGGCACCGCATGTCCGGCGCGCCAAGCTGCGCGATCACCGACCCGTCCCGCATCTCCGCCGCGGCGTGCACAAGGCTCTGCGGGTGCACGGCCACGCCGATCCGCTCGGGCTCGAGCCCGAAGAGCCAGTGGGCCTCGATCACCTCGAGCACCTTGTTCATGAGCGAAGCGCTGTCGATGCTGACCTTTCGGCCCATGCTCCACGTCGGGTGCCGCAGCGCCTGTTCCGGCGTCGCGTGCTCGATCTGTTCGCGCGTCCAAGTCCGGAAGGGTCCTCCAGAAGCGGTGAGCACCAGCCGCGACAGCCGGTCGTCGATCCGCATCGGCGGGCACTCGTCTGCCGCGAGCAGCCCCGCGAGACACTGCCACGCCCCCGCGTGCTCGGAGTCCACCGGCAGCAGCCGCGCGCCGGTCCGCTTGGCCGCGGGAACGATCACTCCTCCCGCGGCGACCAGCGTTTCCTTGTTCGCGAGTGCGACGTCCCTCCCGAGTTCGACCGCGGCCATCGTCGCCGGCAACCCCGCGACGCCGACCACCGCACCGACGACGAGGTCGCAAGGGACTTCGCGCACCAGTTCTTCGAGTCCGTCGCGCCCGGCGAAGGTCCGCCCGGCCTCCCGTCGGAGCTCGAGAGCCCCGCGCGCGTCCGAGAGCGCGGTCGCCGTACAGCCGGTCCGTACCGCCTGCTCAGCGAGCAGAGCGGTGTTCGAGCCCGCGCCGAGACCGACGACCCTGAACGAGTCCGGGAACGCTCCGCGCGCATGCAGCCCGTTGAGGTGCTCGATCACCTCCAGCGTCTGGGTGCCGATCGAGCCCGTCGAGCCGAGGATGATGACGCGCCGTTCCATGCTGGCGATCCCGCCCGAGTGCTATTCGGGCTTGGGCCGGCGGTTCAGTTCGCTCGCGGAGAGCTTGCGCTTCATCGAGCCGTACAGCGTTCGCGGCTTCGGGCCCGCGGGTGCCGCCGGGGGCGGCGGCTGCGGCGGAGGAGTCGTGCTCTGCGGGGGCCTTGGCTCTTGACGGGGTCGGTCGTCGCGACGGTCACGCCCGCCCTGTGGCTGGTTCTGACCGCGCCCGCCGCCGCGGTCGTCACGGGGACGCCCGCCTCCCCGATCGTCGCCCCTTCCGCCACCGCGTCCATCGCCACGCCCATCACCGCGTCCATCGCGCGGCTGCCCGCCCTGATTGCCCGCGTTCTGCTGCGGCTGCATGTTCTGCTGCGGCGCGTTCTGCGGTGGTCCTCCGGGGCCTTGCGGCTGACCGTCGACCGGGCGATTGCCCCCGCGCCCGCGCCGACGACGGCGACGCCGCTTGCGCTGCCCGCCTTCGCCCGGAGCTCCTTCGCCCTGACCGCCGCCATCCGGGGAACCCGAATTCGGCCCGCCGCTCTGGTCGTTCTGCGGCTCGGTGTCGTCGGGGTTCTCGCCGTCTTCGGATTCCATCGGGTCTTCTTCGGGCGGGACCGGAGCCAGAGCCCGTTCCGCCGCGGGAGCCTCGTCGTCTCCGTGATCGCCCGTGATGATCCCGCGTGCATCGGGTCTCAAACCACCGCGCGGGGTCTTGGGCCGATCCGCTTCGATCGCGAACTGGTCCGCGGCGACTTCCTCGGCCGCCGGTGAGATCTCTTCCGACGCGATCTCAGATCCTACATCCGAGAGACTCGGCGGCCGCTGACCGTCGTCGCCGCGACCCTGGGTCGCCGCGCCGTCTTCGCTCCGGCCCCGACCGCGCCGACCGCGCCGGCGTCGACGCCGCCTGCCACCCTGTCCCTCTGGCCCACCGGGGCCAGCGGGTGGTTCCGGACCCTCGGCCGAGCCGACGACGT
>JBMOHX010000168.1:0-8183 GCA_049317625.1 Phycisphaerales bacterium | reverse complement strand
GCCGCCAGAATCGCGATCACACCGATCACGACCAGCAGTTCGATCATGGTGAACGCTCGGCCTGTTCCTGCTGCCCGCATGTGATGCTCCCGGAAGACCCTGCCTCAGCGTACGCAGCCCGCGCACAGAACGTCCGCGCGGGGAAACCGACGCACACTCTACCATACGAGCCCACCCGCCCGGAGTTGCACCGGCCCCTCAACCCCGCGAGCTCCCGAAAGACCGCCACCCGCCCTGTCGAGCGGGTGGCGAATAAGTAGACCAAACTCCAACTGTCACCACCAAGCTCTCACTGACCGGAGACCGGCGCGAGCACCGGCTGCGGCACCGTCGGGGACGGCGTGGTCGCCGGACGCACCGCCGGGGCTGCCTTGCCGCCGGTCACCCGCGGCACGCGCGGGAGGACCGTTGGCGTGTAGAACGCGCCCGAAGCGGCGGGCTGCTTGTGGGCCGCGGGGTCCAGGTACTTGCCGCGCATAGATGCGGGCTTGTCGGCCTCCGTAGGCATCGGGAACGTGGTGCAGTGGGCGTCGTTGCGGATGCCGGTCACCGTCCAGGAGACCTCCATCCCGGGCTTGCCGCCGGCGATCTTGAAGTGGTTGTCCGCGACCTTCTCCGAGACGTAGAGCAACGCGGGCGCCCCGATGGGGGTGAGCTGGTACGTCACGTCGCGGTTGATGGCATCGAAGTACGCGGGCAACTCGACCACGGCCTCGCCCTGCGCATCGAGCTCGACGTTGCCGCGGTACACGAGGTAGGGCTCGGGGCCCTCAGCCGAGAAGTGGTTCAGCAACTTGTTGGCAGGGTCGAGCGGGTGGTCGATCTGGAAGCTCTTGGTTCCGGTAGCGCCGGTGTTGCCCTGCGCGTAGACGGCGAAGACGCTCGCGCCCGCGCCGCCGGGAGTCACACCCAGAACGCCGTAGGCGGTTCCGGTGGTGGCGGACGTTTCACCCCGCACGCCAGCACCCGATGCGGTGGTGGCGGAGGTGCCGAAGACACCGTAGCACGCGCCGGTGGTGGCATCGGAGATGCCGTACACGCCTGCGCCGGCGGGGCTCGTCGACCACCCCTCGACGCCACGGGAGAAGCCGGAGGTCGAGTTCGCGTAGCCGCTGACGCCCACGCCGGACGTTGAGGGGGTAGTGCCGTATACGCCAATCGGGGTGCCCGAAGTCGCGGAAGCCTGGCCATTGACCGCGACGCCCTCCTCGGAGGCCACCTGACCCTGCACACCGACGGTCGATCCCGTCGTCAGGGCGTTGCTGGCGCGGATACCCGCGGAGGTCGTTGTCCCGACGACTTCGAGGGGGTAGCCCGGCGTCGTGGTGCCGATGCCGACGTTGTCGCGGAAGTACCCGCGGCCAAGAAAGTACCCACCGAAACCGTTGGTCTGGTTCGTCTCACCCCACACGCCGTAGAAGCCGCCTTTGAAAACCCCGCCCCAGCCGTTGGGGCTGCTGACGCGCCCGTACACGCCGACAGTGTTCCCGCTCGCCGCGGTGGGCCAGCCGTAAACACCGAACTGCCCGCCCTTGAACAAGCCACCGAAACCCGATGCGCTGTCGGACTGGCCGTACACGCCGATAGTGGAGCCGGAGCTGTTGGTCGCCCAACCCAGCGCGCCGTACCCGGAAGTGGAGTGCGACTGGCCGTAGGTCCCGTACGTCAACCCCGTCGCCGCGCGAGACCAACCGATGATCGAGGCGCCGGTCCCGTCGTTCTCGGCCCAGATCGTGCCGACGCCGGTGCTGCCGACGACATGAAGCTGGCCCGTCGGAGTCGCGGTGCCGATGCCCACCTTGCCGCCGTTGAAGTAGATAAGGCCGGTGCCGGTGGCCCACTGGGCGCTGGCCTGGCCGGCAAAGGAAGCGACAGCCGCCGCCCCGAGGGCGAGGGCACGGCCTTGGTTCAATGTGAGACGCATCGAGACTTCTCCTTCTGGGTGATCGAGCGGACCGCGCGGCCCGGGTTCGAACGCCGCTGGCAGGGGTGCAATGGCAAACCTCGCGGCGGCAGCCCGCCGACTGTACCAGCATTGGCTATCGGCAATCCAGACCACCCCTCCGCACTGGGGGTCCGTAGTGAACGCGGTCACTCATCCCGACGGCAGATGCGAAAGACCCCTACGACTACAACCACAAGTCCTAGCCCGATCAAACTCCGAACGCCCCGAGGCGACCAGATCGGCGGACGTGAACTTTCGCTGTCTGGCCCGAGCCCGACCAACTGCCCAGCCGGGAACATCGTCTGGGCCCTCACCTCGAATGCCACGGAGTACAGGGTCAGCCCGGCTACCGCCGCCACCGCCAATCGCCTCGCCATCATCGGACGCTTTCCGTTCAAGTTCAAGGTTCGACTCCCACCGCGGCTTGCAACTCTGCGAGCGATTCACACCGGGCATCAGGCACCGTCGTGGACGAGGAGGTAGCCCCGCCGCCCGACAGCCCGGCGCGCCGATCGATCCACACACAACGGATTCCGAGTCGCCTGCACGGCTCGATGTCGTGATACAGAGACTGCGCGGCGTGCACCCAGTCGGGACCGAGCGCGTACCGCCGCCGCGCTTCCTCGAAGTGCGCAACACGGGGCTTGTAGCTCCGGCAACTCTGGGCGGTCACGATCCAATCAACCCGAAGCCCGGTGCGCCGCATGTGCTCGACGATAAGATGATCATCGATGTTCGAGAGGATGCCGACGCGGCAGTGTTCACGCAGCTCGCCGATCGCCGCGAGCGTATCGGAAAACAGCGGCCATTCGATCAGCGACTCAGCAAGGAACAACCGGCGCGCCGCCGGTACCGCGAACCCGAACTCGCGTCCCAGTCGCTCGGCGACTTGTGCGAGGATTTCGGCGTAGGCGATGTACGGGCCCGCTTCGAGTTCAGACTCCGCCCTCGCAAACGCGCCCAGTATCGCCTCATCGTCCACTTGTGCCGCGACCAGCGGGCGCAGCGCACGCAACAAGCCCCGCTCCCAATCGACGAGGGTGCCGTAGCAATCGAAAGAGACTGTTCGATGACGGAGCATCTCGCTCATGGGTCGTCAGCACTCCACGGGGGAGGATGCCGGCTGAGTCACGTCGATTGCTTCGGGGCCTGCTCCGCAACCGGAGCGTGCGGGTCTTTTCCCAGCACCAACAACGCAATGCCCACCACTACGAACGCACTTCGGATGATCCACCCGATGGTCGGTCCCCAGAGATCGACCCATGCCATCAGAATCAGCTGGACCCCGATGTAAGGCAGAACCGCCGAAAGAACAGCGAAAAAGATGAGCGTACCACCCCACTGGCGCATGAGTCACCTCCCGCCGCAGTCTACCTCGGGCGAGATGTACGCACAACCGTGAAAGAGCTTATCAGTTCCGCTTCGGCTTCTTCTTCTTGTCGGCGTCATCGCCGCCGCGCTTGGACTGAGCGGCCGCCGAAACCCGGATCGCCTGTTCCGCGTGCTTGGGTGCGGAGGGCGATACGAACCACCCCCAGAAGCCGGGGGACCCATACGAAACCACGTCGGTGGGCGGGTGGAAGTGGAACGAGAACGGAAGGATGTGGTCGAGCTGGTCGTTCGTGCCGAAGTACTTCCACTGCTTGGTCATCGCGGCGGGTCGGTTGCTCGACTTGCGGAGCTTGATGATGTCGATGGGCACCCAGTTGATGGTGTTCGCCTTCTCGTCAAACAGACAGAACTCGGCCCAGGTCCGAAGCTTGCTCGACTTGCCACTGCGGTCGAGCCAGCGTCCGCTGCTGTCGCCCGCGTCGTACCCGATGACGAGACGAGTGGGGATTCCCGCCTTCCGCATGAGAGCCACCAGCAGCACAACAACATCGTGCTCGGAGCCTTTCGCGTCCACGAGCGTGCTGGCCGGCGCGCGGAGCGCGATGCCGGCGAGCTCGCCGGTGTTCGGCCGGAACGTCAAGCCGTCGCCGTCGGGCTGGACGATCTCCCACACCTTCGACGTCATCATCTTGGCCAGCGCGGCCGGGTTCACTCCCTTGAGATCCTTCAGTTTCCACTCCTCCCGCCAGAGCTCCAAGGCCTTGTCGAGCGGACCAACGTCATACGCCGCCACCGCGCCGTTCGCGTCCACCCCTTGCTCGACGAACAGCTGCGGCAACAACGCCTCCTGCGCGACCTTGGGCCACGACTGCGGCCACGGCAGCTTGAGCGCGGCGGTCTCGTCGTACGTCACCTTGTACGCGCTCACCGGCACCATCACTTCAAGCTGCACCTCTCGGGCCGACAGCGTCTTGCCCCGCTCGCCGGCATCCCAGCGTCCCAACGCGGTGCCGCCCGGATACCCCATGAGCATGGCCGGATCCCGGTCCACAATCTGGTCGTTCACGCGAAGCGTGCCGCGGAAGCCCGTCGCGTTCGGGCCCGTCTGCCCGGCCTTGAACTCTTCCGCATCGCTCGACGCCGTCGAGGGAATGTACGGGAAGACCACCCCGGCGGTCTCGAACTCGAACGGCGTGACCTTCGGCATCCGGGCCGACTTGCCCGAGTTGGGATCTTTGTGCTCAACAGAGTCGGATGCGCGGTCGGAGTGCAGGGTCACAACGTACGTCAGGTTCCAGTCCTTCACGCCCTCGCGTTTCAGGTACGGGCCGACTTTCGGCTCCTCGGTCACGACAGGCTGCGCGGGCGCCGCGGGAGCGGACGGCGTCGCAGGGCTCGTCGTCCGCGACGGCTTCGACGGCCGCGGGCCCTGCCCCCACGCGGGCGCGGCGGCGGTCGTCATCGCGGCGAGCAGCAGTGCGGTGATTCGGAAGCCCTGGTTCATTGCTCTAGCTCCATGTGCCGAGAGTCGCCTCCCGCAATGTTCTTTGACGTCGTTCGGCCCCAACGGTTCCCGAAAATCACGCGAAGGGGACGCGCCCGCCCCACCGCTCTCATACCTCGTCGTCCACCGCATCGTTGCGGAGGGTGAGGATTTCCCGCAACTGGTCCGTGTTGAGGTCCGCGAGCCAGTTCTCGCCCGCGCCGATGATGTTCTCGGCCAGTTCGGTCTTGCTCTCGATCATCTGATCGATGCGCTCTTCGAGCGTGCCCCGGACAACGAACTTGTGCACCTGCACCGTGCGGGTCTGCCCGATGCGGTACGCGCGGTCGGTCGCCTGATTCTCGACGGCGGGGTTCCACCACCGGTCGAAGTGGAAGACGTGCGTCGCCGCCGTCAGGTTCAAACCGACGCCGCCGGCGCGGAGGCTCAGCACGAGGATCGGGCTGGTGCCGTCGGCCTTCTGGAACTGCTCGACCAGTGCCTGGCGCTGGGTCTGGGTGGTACCACCGTGCAGGAACAGCACGGTCTTCTTGAGCTGGTGCTGCAGCATGGGGACAAGGATGTCGCCCATCTCGCGGAACTGGGTGAACACCAGCGCCTGATCCCCCTCGGCAACAACTTCGTCGAGCATCTCCAACAGACGGATGCACTTGCCCGACCGGCTCGGATCGATCGGCCCCGGAGAGTTCTTGCCCTCCTTGAGCAACAACGCCGGATGGTTGCAGATCTGCTTGAGCCTGACCAGCGCGGCGAGCACGAGTCCGCGCCGGCGGATCCCCTCCACCGTCTCCACCTCGCCGAGCATGCGCCGCACGCACGACTCGTACAGCGACGCCTGTTCGCCCGTGAGGTGCGAGAACTCCTTCGACTCGAGCTTCTCGGGAAGGTCGGCCACGACGGTCGGGTCGGACTTGAGTCTCCGCAGCACGAACGGCCGCACCAGGCCGCGCAGCTGGTCCGCGCGGGCGCGATCGTGGTACCGCTCGATCGAGACCGCGAACTTCTGCCTGAAACCCGCCGCGGTGCCGAGGTACCCGGGGTTGAGGAAGTCCATGATCGACCACAGCTCGGTGAGTCGGTTCTCGACCGGAGTACCCGTCAGCGCCACGCGGTGCCCGGCCTGCAACAGCCTGACCGCCTGCGACTGCTTCGACACCGCGTTCTTGACGTACTGCGCCTCGTCGAGGACCACACGCCCCCACTGCACCTTCGCGAGCAGTTCGCGATCTCGGTGCGCCAGCGCGTACGTCGTGATGACCAGGTCGCTCGCGACCGCGCGAGCGATGAACTCGTCGTTCTGCAGCCTCGTGTTGCCGTGGTGCACCAGCAGCTTGATGTGCGGGCAGAACCGCGCCGTTTCGTGGATCCAGTTGCCCACCACCGACATCGGGACCACCAGCAGCGTCGGCGCGACGCGCGGAGCCGCTGGATCCGGGTTCACGACATCGGGCTCGTGCGCCTCCATGCCCTCGCGTTCCCACGCGAGCAGCGCGAGCAACTGCACGGTCTTGCCCAAGCCCATGTCGTCCGCGAGGCACACGCCGAACCCGAGCCGTTCCTGGAACACCAGCCACGACACGCCGCGGATCTGGTACGGGCGGAGCGTGCCGCGGAAGTGCTTCGGAGGCTGGATCTCCTTGAGCACCTGCCCCGCGGACTCGCTGTTGAGGAACGCGTGCAGCCAACCGGTAGCCTCGACGCCGACAACGCCGATACCCGTCTGCCGCAGATCTGTGTTGAACGCGAGCTTGAGCGCCTCAGCGAGCTTGATCTCCCCACCCGGATTCTCGCGGATGAACTTGATCGCCGCCTGCACGTCCTCTGGTCGGATCTCGACCCAGCGGCCGTTGACCCGCACCAAGGGCACCTTCCGCGATGCGAGCTGCTCGAACTCCGCCAGCGTGAGCGTCGCGTCGCCGAGCGAGATCTCCCACCGATACTTGACGAGCGCCCCAACCCCGAGCTTGGGTGACGCCGCCGAGGACATTCCGGGAGGAATGAGCTCGGTGAGCTGGCCGTCCGGGCTGTCGAGCCGGAGCCGTGCACCCAATCTCGCCGCGGGCGTGTCCCACCAATCCGGGCTCTGCACGCCGAACCCCTGCTCGAGCAGGATCGGGCGCACCTCGCGGAGAAACTCGTACGCCTGCTTCGTGTTCAGCTCCAGCTTGGTCGGCTCGGACTCATCCAGCGCGGCCTCGATGCGGCGGTAGATCCGCATCGCGCGCCCAAGCTCGCCCAGCAGCAACTCCTGCGGACGATCGATCCGCCGGCCCTGCACCGTCACGCTGTCCCCGGTCACCAACCACAAGTCCTCGGCGTCCACGACCAGCGACGGCTTGTCCAACGACTGCAGGTGGAAGTGCAGCATCCAGTCCGCGCGGTTGGGATCCGGCGTCTCGCTCGGGCTGAGACCAACAATCTGCGGCTCCACCAGCCGGAACAGCAGCCGCCACGCCGAGCTCGCGCCCCGCTCCTCCAACAGCCCCACCCAGCCACGCACCCGCTTCACCAGTTCCTGCCGAGAAGCCGGCGAACCCTTGATCGTCCGCTCCTCACCGATGAGCGTCCCCAACCACGCCACATGCGGATCGGTGCTCGCGTCCCGCCCCTCCAGCGCCGACGCGAAATCCTCCCTGACCAGCGTTCCGCGGCAATCAGCATCAACAACCGCCGCGATAAAGTCTTCCGTGATCGCCGCCGCGTCCCCCCGGAGCTGGTCAACACAGCAACGCGCGACACCAGGCATCGCCTGGAGAAGCCGCGCCGTCCTTGCCGCGGAGGCCTGGTCGCTCAGCCACGGATACCAGGCACCACGCAGCTCCCCCGAGACCGACTGCACCAGCATGGGGACAAACCGCTGCTGCGCCAGCACATGGCGAGCGAGCCTCGCCCCCTCGCGAAAGTACTGAAACCCCGCGCCGTGCCACCACTCGTCCGCGCCCTCGCTGGGCTCAGACTCCGCGAGCTCGAGCAGCACGCGCGCCGCGTCCGCCGGCGGGAGCGCGAGCGTTCGAACGGTCCACGTGCGAAGACTCGGTGCTTCCTCGCTCGGCGTCTCGTCCGACCCCATCGCCCCACCCAGCGCCGAACTCGGCGACAAGCGTGCCCCCCGACCGGGCAGCCGGAGCCGCAGCGTCGACGATTCACCTCGGGAGGCGATGTCACCCAAAGAGCCCAGCGCGCCGGCGATCACGGCCGGGTCCGAGCACCAAGGGTGAGCGGGCTCGGCTTCAGCCCCGGCGACGTCCTTCCCGTCCTCGCGCGCCGCGCGGAAAAGGTTCGAGTCCTCGGCCCAGAAGTGCATGAGCGAATCAGACCACTGAGCGTGCAGTACCTTCAACGACGCCATCACATCCATGCTCCGACGGTGAACTCCGGGCGAACGCTACGCTAACCCCAATG
>JBMOHX010000167.1:0-8189 GCA_049317625.1 Phycisphaerales bacterium | reverse complement strand
TCCGTTCCCGCTCGGCGACCAGCGGAAGGTAAGGGGCGGCGCGGGGGCGGTGTTTGGCTCTGAAGTTCGAGGGCGCCTATCACGGCTCGAACGACGAGGGCGTGGTGAGCTTGTTTCCCAGCGGGCGCACGCCCTTCCCCAACCCCGAGGCTTCGAGCGACGGTGTGAACGAGCGCGACACCATCGTGGCGCCGTACAACGATGCACACGCCGCGGCGAGCACGATCGCCGCGCACGCGGACCGGCTCGCGTGCGTCATCGTCGAGCCGCTGCATCGGTGTCTCGCGCCCCGGCCCGGGTTTCTGGAGTCGTTGCGATCGGCGTGCGACGCTCACGGGGTGCTGCTGGTGTTTGATGAAGTGGTGACCGGGTTCCGGCTCGCGTTCGGCGGCGCTCAGGAGCGGTACGGCGTGCCGGCGGATCTGGTCGCGTACGGCAAGGCGCTCGGCGGCGGCATGCCGATCGGCGCGTTCGTCGGCAAGCGCTCGGTGATGGAACTGGTTGAGGAGCATCGCGCCGGGGGCTCGGGGTACGTGTGGACGGCTTCGACGCTCGGAGGCAACCCAGTGTCGTGCGCGGGTGCCAATGCGGCACTCGAGGTCTACGCGCGGCCGGGAACCTACCCCTGGCTCCACGATCGGGGAGCGATGTTCCGAGAGATGCTCGCCAAGACTGTGCGTGACAGCGGCCACGTTGGCCAGGTCATCGGGGACGGGCCGCTCGGGCAGATTGTCTTCTCAGACTCACCGGTCTTTGACTACCGGTCGACCATTCTCGGAGACCGGAAGAAGGCGCGGGCCATGATGCTCGGGCTTTTCAGCGCCGGGGTGTTTGTGAATCCGATGGGCACCAAGCTTTACCTGTCGCTTGCGCACGACGATGCGGCGATCGCCGAGTTCGGCTCGCGTTTGTCGAGCGTTCTGCGTGGAATCCCGGTTTAACGCCCGAATCGGAGAGACGCGTCGCGTGCGGCTCGGGACGCGCGGGGCGCCGCGGTGGTATCATCGCAAATCGACGCCCATCCCGCGCTTCCGCGGGCGGGGCGAGAAGGAGATCCGCATGGCCGCCAACCAGCCCGATTTCAGCTTCAGCATCGACGCCCTCTTCGCCCACATGGTGAACAACCTGGGCCACAAGATGGACGAGCCGCGGGAGTGGGTGTTCTCGATGCGCGGCGAGGATCTCGACGAGCTTTCCGAGTTGGCGGATCAGCTCGAGGACGAGTTCGACGTGCACCTGCAGCCGCAGGTGGAGGAGATCGATGCGGCCGGGAAGTCGACTATGGGGCCGCCGTGCCTGTCGGTGATCGTGGTCGATGCCCTCGAACCGGGAACGGTGAAGGAGCTCTCCGCCAAGTTCCAGTCACTCGCCGCCGAGCGCGGCCTGAAGTACGAGGGCGTGAACGCCTACGAGCCTTTCGACGGCGACGAGTTCCCGGGTTGGATGACCCGCGAAGAGACCACCGCCAAGATCCCTTCGCTCAAGGAAGAACTCGACGAAGGCTGCGGGCTCGCCTTCGTCTTCGCGATCGCGGCGGAGACCAAGGCCGTGGTGAACGCCGCGGCGAAGATGCTCCGGACCGAAGGGATTGAGGACTGCGAGGCGGTGGAAGAGGACGGGGAGCACGGGCTGGTGGTGCGCGTCGAGGGCGAGCCCAGCGGCGTTTCGCTCGCTTCGGCGTTTGACAAGCTGGACCGGGTCGCCGCGGGGGCGGGTGGCGAGTTGCTCGGGGTCCAGTTCGAGGTTGACGGCGGGTGCGACTGCTGCGAGGACTGAGCGGGATCAGGCGACGTTGCCGGTCGCGGAAACTCCCGGGCGAAGCCCGTCGCATGCGGGGGCGTCGTTCCGTGGACGAACGGTCACTTCTCCCCGATCTCGTCGTCTTCGTCGTCTTTTACCATGCCCGCGTCCAGCTTCAGTCCCAGAGCACCCAGCCCGTTGCCGTGCGAGCCCGCCCACTCCGCGGGGTACGGGGTGTTCATGCCCTTCGCGGCGTGCCAGTGGACTCGGTTGAAGGCGTCTTCGTCGCAGGCGTCGGGCCGGGAGAAGTCGAACGAACTGCTGAGCCGCATGAGTGCCTTGAGATCGGCGTTGCCGGCGTCGGCTTTGGGGGTGAGCTCGTTCAGCGGCACTTTGTTCGCGACGGACTGGAAGGGCGCGAAGTCTGGCGTGAGGGTGAAGCACGCGTCCATGATGGGTGCTGCGCCGGAGAGTTGGTTGGGCGCGGTGATCCCCAGGATCCGTTCCATCGTGTGGAGCACGGAGGTCTGGTTGTAGAAGTTGCTGACGACCTCGCCCCGTTTGACGTACGGCCCCATGACCAAGCAGGGCGAGCGGTGGCCGTCGACGTGGTCGAATCCGTCCTGCGGATCGTCTTCAACGACGAACACGACCATCGACTTCCAGAACTCCGTGTTGGAGAGCCCTTCGACGATGCGTCCGAGCGCGAGGTCGTTGTCGGCGATGAGCGAACGGGGGGTCGGCACGCCCGCTTGAACACCCGACCCGTGGTTGTTGGGCAGATACAGCACGACGAAGTTCGGGAACGAGCCTTCCTTCTTGAAGGTCTCGAGCTCCTTTAGGAAGACCTCTGCGCGGTAGACGTCCGGGATGTCCATGTTCCAGCCCGGGTACTCGGGGTTCGAGTAGCGGCGGACGTTCTCGACGCCGATGTTGTGCGTGAACGTGTACTTGCCGGCCTTCTCCGTCCAGTCGCGGTAAACCTCGTCGTAGCTGCCCGCCGGCGTGATGCCCGCGTAGTCGAACTCGCCGTAGTTGCGGAAGGAGAGGCCCGCCGCGAGCACGTGGTCCCAGATGAACCCGGTCGAGGAGTAGGAGAGCGGATCGTCGCCGAAGGTGTACGCGCGGGCAAAGCCGCCGAAGGCACGCTCCAGGTACGGAGTGACGTTGCCCTCGGTGGCCCATGTGTGGCCGTCCGCCGAGAGCACGCCGTTGCAGTAGAAGTTGTCGAGCAGCACCCACCGCTCGGCCATCGCGTGCTGGTTCGGGGTCGCGTCGCGCCCGTAGACGCAGAGGGACGGATCGGCGTTGCCCTTGCCGATGTCCCCGAAGACCTGATCGAAGGTGCGGTTTTCCTTGATGACGTAGACCACGTGCTGATGCACACTCTTGCCGCCCGCCTCGGCTGGCACGGGCACGGGTTCCCCGGGTGCCGCGGCACGCTGCATCGAGCGGAGGACCTGGGGAACGCGGGCGTCGGACTTGGCCTTCGCGGTGAGCTCGGCCAGGAGCGGCGCGGCGGGTTCGGCGATGGACTGAACCGATCCGCGATGGCCGTGGGAGTTGAAACCCGCCCGCTTGCCGCGCGGCGTGCGGGAGCCCACGCCCTTGGTGTTGGCGATGAGGAGGTGCGCGGCACCCTCGGGAGTGGGGCGGAGCGTGAGCGATGTGGGGTACCAGCCAGAGGGGATCCAGCCGATGACGGGGAACTCGTTCGAGGACGAGTCGATGACGGCGACGGCGTTGTTTCCCGCGCACGAGACGTACACGCGGTTCGTCGTCGCGCTGCACGCGAGACCGCATGGCATCGAGCCGAACGGGAGCGCCTCGTCGGGCTTGACGACGATCTGTTGCACGACCTCGCTGCTGCGGGTGTCGATCACGGTGACACGGTCGGAGTTGGAGTTCGCGACGAAGAGCCGAGCGCCGTCGGCGCTGAGCGCCAGGCCGGAGGTCGAGAGGCCGGTGGCGATGAACTTGGTCATCGTGCGCGACGCGACGTCGACGATGCCGACCCCGCCGCTGGTCGCCACGCCGCGAGCGTCGATCGCGACCGGGGTGCCCGCCGAGGGCGCGGTGGGTGTACCTTCGGGCGGCTGTTCACCGCCCCACAGAGAGACGAACGCGGTCTTCCCGTCGGCGGAGAGCAGGACGTCGAAGGGAGCGACGCCGACAGGGATCTCGGTCGTCGTTCCTGCACCGAGGTCGACCATGCCGAGGCTGTTGTTCCGTGAGAGGCAGACCGCCGCGGTTGCACCGTCCGGTGAGATCGCGATCCCGCAGGGGAACGCGACCCCGCCGACCTTCGGAGGGGGGAGCTGAATCTCGCGCGTCCACTCGAGGGTGCCGTCGGCGTTCACGCGTGCCTCGGCGAGGATGCTCTGCGACGTGGTGGCAAAGACTGTCGAGCTGTCCTTGCTCACGGCGATCCCGGTCAGCGATCCGCCGCCCGACTTGAACTTGAGTTCCTGACGCACGGCGAGGGTTGCCGGGTCGAGCGAAACGATGCCGCGGTTATCCTTCGCGTAGAGGGCCCGCCCGTCCGGGCTCAGCACGAGCGCGATCGGCCGCCCGGCGAACTCGATGGTCTCGCCGGCGGGCTCGACGAACTGACCGGTGGTCACGCGCGACCGATCGGGACCCGCGGGGCCCACCGGCGCGGGGCTCTCCTCGTTGGCGTGCTGCGCGAGAGCCGGGGCGTGAACGCACGCGACGAGCGCTCCCGCGAGCGCGGCGAGCATGGGAGGCGAAAGACGGACCATGGGCAACCTCCAGTTGGTGGGCTGTTCAGCGGGAGAGCGCGGCCACTGCGCGCACCAAGCCGAGAGCATCGGAGTCGCGCAGGCGACCGATCGAGCCAACGCGGAAACACGGAGCGTTCGAGACCTTCCCGGGATAGATGACGTAGCCCAGCGCGGCGAGGTCGCCGGAGAACTTCGCGAAGTTGAACCCCGGTGTCTCGGGGTACATGAAGCTCGTGATGATCGGGCTCAGCAACGCATCCGGCAGCAGCGTCTTGTACCCGAGCTCGCGCAGGCCCGAGACGATGATCCGCTGGAGGCCGGCGTACCGGGCCAAACGTGCCGCGGGGCCGCCCTCGGCTTTCAGTTCCTTGATCGCCTGGTTCAGCGCGAGGATCGCGTGCGTGGGCGGGGTGAAGCGGAACTGGCCGTCGGACTCGAGGCCCCGCCACTGGTCGTAAAGATCGAGCGCGAGCGTGCGGGCGCGGCCGTCGCACGCGCTCAGCTCGCTCTTGCGGGCGAGCACGAAGCTCAACCCCGGCACGCCCTCGACGCACTTGTTCGAGGAACTGATGACCCACGCGACGCTCGGCATCGCCGAGCAGTCCACGGGAAGCGCACCGAACCCGCTCATGGAGTCGATGAGGCAGGTCGCGCCGTGGCGCTGCGCGGCGGCGGCGACCGCGCCGATGTCGTTGACAAGCCCGGTGGTGGTCTCGCAGTGCACGCAGGCGAGCAAGGCTGGCTTGCCGGCGTGGGCCGCGAGTGCCGCGTCGAGTGCCGCGGGGTCCACACGCTGTGTTTCGGGGAAGTCAACGACCGTCGTCTGGATCCCGTGGCGTTTGGCGATGGTGGCCATCCGCTTACCGTACGAGCCGTTCACCGCGACCACAAGGTGTCCGTCGCGCGGCACCACGGTGGAGATCACGCTCTCGATGCCGAACGTGCCGCTTCCCTGAACCGGCACGCAGGTCCAATCCGATGCCGGGGCGTTGCCGACCTCGAGCAGCGACGAACGCACGTCGCGCACCACCTGGATGAACTCGGCGTCACGCGATCCAAGGTCGCGGAGCATCGCCTGCTTGACGGTGCGGCTGGTCGTGAGCGGGCCGGGAGTAAAGAGCGGGCGATCGGACGAGAGTTCCATGGGAGGTCCTGAGGTATGGTGTTCGACAAGGATGCCGCGCCGCTGGGTGCGGGTGTGCGAGCGGGAGGTGCAGCCCCAGCTCGTTGCCCAGTGTAGTGACCACGCGCCGATCGGTCCCCCGGGGGCGGGTCCGGTGGGCCCAACTTTGCGCCGACTGCATAATGGAGCTTCGAGTTCCTGCATGGACTTGGTATCCTGTCGCCGCGAGGGGCCCCGCGCGCCGCGGCGACCCGCTCCGTTCGGAGGCTGCACATGGTCCTGTCACTTGGCTTGAGCCGGTCGGTTCGGAACGTTGCCGCGTTGGCCGGGGCGATTGCGCTCTGCTGGTGCGGCGAGGCGTTGGCCCAGTCGGGACTCAATCCGGGCGAGATGGTGCTCGGGTCGCGAAGGCACGGCACGGTGTTCGGCCCCGTGCGGGAGGTGGGCACGCTGTCCCCGGTGCTCAGCGGCCGAGACCTTTCGGTCGCGGCTGGCGCGGTTCGCGGAGTGGGACCATCGTTGGTTGCTCCGCATTTCGCGCTGGTTGTGCTTCCGGGCGGGCGGTTGATCGCCTGTCCTTCGGGCGGCGCGGCGGGTCGCTTCGAGATCGACGCGACGACCGGCGATCGGACGCTCCTCCCGAACACCAACGGCCCGCTGTGGGTTGGCGGCGGCGACATGCTCGCGATCGACGCCGACAGCTTCCTCGCGATCGCGGACGATTTCGCTGGAGGTCTGAGGAGCAACGGCCGCATCCTCAAGCACACGATCTCGACAGGGGTGACTGAGCTGGTTTCAGGCGGTACCCGCGGCGACGGCGTGGTGATGCTCATCCCCAGGTCGATGACTTGGATCGATTCCAACACAATCGCCGTGGTCGAGTTCGGCCCCGCTGGGGGCGTCGCCGGAGCCCTGGTGTACCGTGTTGATCTGCAGACCGGAAACCGCACGGTCATGACATCACTCTCCCGCGCGACGGCGGCACGCTACACGGTGACGAACGGAGTGATCTCCACCACCAGCGCTCCGGTGTTGCCAGTAGGTTCCGGTCCCACGGTCGAACGGGGTGACCGCGGCATCATGTTCCTCGGCGGCCGCCTGTTTGCGGGCGGCACGGCCGAGAGTATCGGTGGCCAGTTCCTCGGCGGGATCGTGGAGGTTGACCTCGCGACCGGCAACCGCACGCTGCTCGGCGGCACCGCGTTCAACGGAACAACCCCGATCACGCTCCCCTTCGGCGAAGGCTCGGATCCTTACGTCTCCGATGCCCCGTCCGCGTTCCAGAAGCTCACCGATCACAGCTTCGTTTTCACCGAGACGTTTGGCCCCGACCGCGTGTACTCGTTCGACATCAATACTCGGCGCGTTCGAGTAGTCGCGGACCTCACGCCTCAGGTTCTGCCGAGCCTCGCACCGGCGTTCTTCAGCGGACTGGCGGTGAACCCGTGCGGATCCGCAACCCCCGGCTTCGTCATCAGCCAACAGCCCCAGCCCGCGGCCGCGTGCCTGGTCCTCCCCGCGGCGGTGAGCGTCGCGCTCTCCACCGCCGGCCCGTTCGAGTACCAGTGGCAGGCTCAGCGGACTGACGGCACTTGGGTACCTCTCTCGAACGGCCAGAGCGCCGAGTTCGGAATCGTCTCCGGCGCGGAGTCCGGTCGTCTCTCCATCTCGCCGCCGGGCCCCGTCTCAGTGCGGGTGCGGGTTGAAGGTGCCTGCGGTGTGCTCGAGAGCACCGCGGCCACAGTCTCGAACTGCTTGGGCGACGCGGATTGCGATTCGGACACGGACGGCGACGACATCATCACCTACTTCGCGGCCTGGGACGTGAGCAGCCCAGCCGCGGACGCGAACCGCGACGGCGGCGTGGACGGCGACGACATCATCGCGTTCTTCGGGGCGTGGGACGCGGGATGCTGAACGCGGTGGTCAAACCTCGAAGTACCACGCCGCCAACGCGCAGATCGCGTAGGTGACGATCGCCTTGTACAGGATGTGCCGGTGCCCGAGCAGAGAGAGGCTCAGCACGATCAGAATCCGCCCTGGCCCAGCTTTGAGACATGCCGGAAGGGTCCGATGTGGCCTTCGGTCTGAGCTCCGAGCGAATCTCTGCCGACAGGAGCAGCATGGCTCACGGCCAGCCGCGTCGGCGGGCGCTCGGCCGTGAGCCCGGCCAGCCTGGCCTCAACGGCGTCCCGCAGCTCGGCGTCCGCGCCCGTCGCGGCGTGCAAGAACGCCTCGCGTTCGGCTGGCGAAAGCCGCGCGGCTCATTCGCAGAGGCAGTTGACGAGTTGGGTGCGGGGTGGGTTCATGGAGGTCTCTGGCGGAGCAGAGCTTGCGCTCGGGTCGAGACTCGGGTGTGCCTGCGCTCACAGTGAACGTGCGAGTCACTCGTTGATCGCCTCGCCATTCAGAGACCGGGCGGCCCTTCGAGCAACGACCGTGCCGCATGTGGGCTCGAGGATCGGCCGCCGCGAGGGCAACTCCTTCCGTGTGATGTAAAGCATCTTCAATCGCAACGGCAACGGCAACGGCAACGGCAACGGCAACGGCAACGGCAACGCGGACGACCTGATCGCGTGGCT
>JBMOHX010000166.1:0-8258 GCA_049317625.1 Phycisphaerales bacterium | reverse complement strand
GGCGGCACAACAGCTGCGGTGGGGATCACGCCGAACGCTTGCGTTTCGCGGCGGGCTTTGCCTTGCGCGCGTTTGCGGCGACGGCTTTGCGGACGGCGCGCTTGGCCGCGGCATCGACCGCGCGGCCATCACGCATGAGTTCAGAAATGGTCATCGTCTTTCGGGTGTGAGTGGGCAGTAGCCGTTTCCTTGAGCTTGTCGAAGAGATGTCTGTCTGAGACTTTGATGGAAGTCGCGTGGCTGCCGTTGGCGATGAGCGTGAGGTGCGAGCCGGAGTTATCAAAGATACGACACGTTCCGGCACGCTAGCCGAGCATGCGGCGCCGCAGGGTCAGCCCGACCGCGTCCGACGGGCAGCCATGGGCTTACGCGGCTGAGACGGCGGCACGAAGGCCTTCTGCACGCCCCACTGTGCGGTGCGGTCGGTGTCCTTCGGGGTCTTGGTGGCTTCCGGCAGCACCCGGACGACCTTTTTCTTCTTCTTCTTTTCTGCCATGTGCAAACTCCTTCATTCGAGCAGACGCAGCCGCGTCCACGATCTTCGCCTCGTTGACATCCAGACGTGCGACGAAAGGCTCGGGACGTGTGCTGGAGTCATCGTAGGTGCGCCAAAGGCCCGCGCTTCCCGTTCATCCCACCGGGGACCTACCCCGCGTACTTCTCCACTTCCTTCGCCACGTCGATGGTCGAGTCCTTCCCGCCCGTATCGCAGGTCTTGATTCTGCCTTTCTTGACATCAGGGTTGATGTTGCTCGTTGCCTTGATGCGGCCGACTCAACTCGGGGCTCGCTCTCGTCTTGTGTGCACGGTTCGCCGGGCTCGACGCCTCCTGAGGTAGTCTCCCAATGGTGTATCCGGTGACTTTCGCCAACCTGCCTTGCGCACCTTTGCCGCGGCGGCGGGCACCACAACGCCGAAGTCCTGCGCATCGAGCTCGCTCTGCAGCTTTCGGCGGTACTTTCGATTGGCGATCGCTCGGTTTCGAGGGATGCTCTTGCGCGAGGACTTGCTGTTCTCGCCATAGGTGTTGCGGCGATCCTTCGCATAGCTGAGCCGCTTCTTCTCTTGGGGAGGCCGTGGTTTCATCATGACTTATCCGACGTGTCTGGCCACTTCCTTGGCGACGTCGATGGTGGAGTCTTTGCCGCCCATGTCGTAGGTCTTGACCTTGCCTTCCTTGATGACGCGGGCGACGGCGCTCTCGAGGCGGTTGGCTTTGTCGGTCTCGCCGAGCCAGTCCATCATCATCTTCGCGGTGAGGAGCATCGCGTGCGGGTTCACCTTGTACTGGCCGGCGTACTTGGGGGCGCTGCCGTGGGTGGGTTCGAAGACCGCGTACTTGTCGCCGAGGTTGGCGCTGGGCGCGAAGCCCAGGCCGCCGACGAGGCCGGCGCAGAGGTCGCTGACGATGTCGCCGAACATGTTCTCCGCGACGAGCACCGAGTAGTCCTGCGGGTTCTTGAACATCCACATGCAGATGGCGTCGATGTTCGCCTCGTCGGCCCAGATCCCCGCGCTCTTGTACTCTTCGCCCATCTTGCGGAAGATGCGGGTCATGAGGCCGCCGGTCTCGCGGAGGACGTTGGGCTTTTCAACGAGCGTCACTCGTTTGCGGCCGGTCTTCTTGGCGTATTCGAAGGCCTGGCGGCAGATGCTGGTGCACCCTTGCACGCTGACGATGCGGGTGGAGAGGGCGACGTTTTCGAGGCCTTTGTCCTTCCACGGCTTCATCTTCGGGTTCGCGCAGAGCGCGGTGTAGACCGCCTCGGGAACCGGGAAGAACTCGACGCCGCCGTACATGCCCTCGGTGTTCTCGCGGAAGACGACCTGATCGATAAGGACGTCTTTGGCTTCGGGGTTGTTGAGGCGGCTGCCGCGGTAGTTGAGCGGGTTGCCCTCGTAGGTCTTGCAGGGGCGCATGTTGGTGTGGAGGTTGAACATCTGCCGCAGCTTGACGATGGGGGAGAAGTAGACGAGGCCCTTGCCCTTGAGCTCGGGGATCAGTTCTTCTTTAGCCTCATCCTGCGGCTTGCTGGTGATGGCGCCGAAGAGGCCGCATGTGGTGTTCTGGAGCACCTTGATGGAGCGGTCGGGGAGGGGGTTGCCCTCCTTGCACCAGAAGTCCCAACCGATGTCGCAGTGGATGTACTCGGCATCGAGCTTCATGGCGTCGAGGACGAGGCGGGTGGCCTCCATGACGTCGTTCCCGATTCCGTCTCCGGGCATCCACGCGATTGAGTACTTGGCCATGTCGGGCGCTCCTTTGGGTAGGGTCTCCGGTGCGTTTGGCAGTGTATCAGGGGGGAGGAAGAACGGCATTCGGCATTGGGCATTAGGCGTTAGGGAAGAGGGGGATTCGGGATTTGGGATTCGGCATTCGAAGAGGGGGAAGAGAGGCATTGGGTATTCGGCATGAGGGACGAGCGGGGATGCGCGGGATTCGGGATTTGGGATTCGGCATTCGTGCAGATCGGAAGTGCGGGTGGCGGGCGTGCGCGTGGCGCTGCGGCACTTGTTGAGCGGCGGCGCTTTCCGAAAGCCCCAACGGGGCGGCATGCGCCAGCCCAGGGTGGAGCGCAGGCGGGGCTTTGACCGCCGGAGCGCAGCCCTGGGATCTGCGTTCGCCGCCACACCAGCCCCGCGCGTTGTCGTGCGAGTGCACCACGCGACCATCCCTCCATCGCCCGGTACACTCCCCCAACCCGCGGCAGCCAGCCACTCCTCAGCCCACCACGCGACCCCGCGATCGCGAGCCCCGAGCGAGTACCGAGAGGGGACGGTTATGAGCGACACCACACCGCAACCAGAGCACAACCCACCACCTGCCCCGCGCTCGGGCATCGTGCTCTACCAGACCGAAGACGGCCGCACCCGCGTCGAATGCCGGTTCGAAGCCGAGAGCATCTGGCTCACCCAGGCCCTCATGGCGGAGCTGTTCCAGAAGGACGTTCGCACCATCAACGAACACCTGCAGGGGATCTTCGATGACCGCGAAGTAGACCCCGAAGCAACTATCCGGAAATTCCGGATAGTTCGTTCCGAAGGCACCCGCCAGGTCGCCCGCGAGATCGAGCACTACAGCCTTCCCGCTATCCTCGCCGTCGGCTACCGCGTCCGCAGCCAGCGCGGCACGCAGTTCCGCCAGTGGGCCACATCCCGCCTCTCCGAGTTCCTGGTGAAGGGCTTCACCATGGACGACGAGCGCCTCAAACACCCGCCCGGCCCCGGCGTCCCCGACTACTTCGATGAACTGCTCGAACGCATCCGCGACATCCGCGCGAGCGAGAAACGCGTCTATCTCCGCGTCAAAGAGATTCTCGCCCTCGCAGCAGACTACGACCCTTCAAACACCGACGTGGCCGTGTTCTTCCAGACAGTCCAGAACAAGCTCCACTTCGCCGCGACCGGAAAGACCGCGCCCGAACTGATCGCCGCGCGCGCGGATGCGAAGAAGCCCAATATGGGTCTGACCAGTTGGAAAGGCACCGTCGTGCGCAAGGGTGATGTGACCATCGCGAAGAACTACCTGAATGCCCAGGAGATCGACGGACTCAATCGCATCGTCGTCATGTTCCTCGACTACGCCGAAGACCAGGCCAAGCGCCGCAAGCAGGTCTTCCTCGCCGACTGGCGCACCAAGCTTGACGATTTCCTGCGGTTCAACGAACGCGAAGTCCTCCCAAACGCCGGAACCATCTCTCGCGAGCAGGCCGACGGTGCGGCAGAAGCCCAGTACGCGGAGTTCGAATCACGCCGCCGCGCAGCGCAAGAAGCCACCGCCGAAGCCACGCTGCTGCGCGAACTCGAAGCCCAAGCCAAGACGCTGCCGGAGCGAAAGATCAATAAGAAGAAGGGCAAGTAGCGGGACAAAGGCCGCAGCCCCGCCGCGGCACCCTTAGCACGGACGCCCCCTCCGCAAGCCCCACCGGGGCGCCCTACGCAAGCCCAGGGTGGAGCGCAGGCGGGGCCTTGCCCGCCGGAGCGCAGCCCTGGGATGGTGTCGGTGTTCGTGGCGCGAACCCGGCGGCTCCGGAGCTTGCGCTCCGGGTTCCTACTTTGCCGCGGCTTCTTCGCGGGCGATGCGCTCGATCGCTTGGTTTGTGGCCGTCAACAAGACCGGGACCCCCGCGGGGATCGCGACGACGGTGATCAGGACCGGCCACACCATCAGAGTTGTGGAAGCGCCTGCCGCGACGCGGCCGGTTGCCTCGGTGATCCAGAGGAAGAGCGACGTTTCCATCGCCGCCACGTACGCGAGGAAAGTTGAGGTCGGCCCCATGGCCGCGACACGTCCGCTTGGGGTGAGCGAGAGGAAAAGCTCTTTCTCGGGGACGTTGATAACTTGGGGCAGTCGGCGCGCGAGCGTTGGAATCAACCCGAGACCGAGTGTCAGCAGCAGGGTCGCGAGCAGGAGCGAAACGCCGGGCAGCTGAAACCACGTGACGGGGGAGCGGGTCGCCCAGCCGTCGGGTTTGCCGGCGATGTCGAAGTGAATCGGGAAGCGGTCCGGGAGTTGGGGGTACCACGCCGCGGCCCGCCACCAAGTCGCCGCTTGAAGGGAGAGGCAGAGGGTGACGAGGATGGGGCGGAGGGGGGCAAGAGAAAGCGAAGAGCGAAAAGCGAAAAGCGAAAATGTGGCGGTGGGGGGAGGTTATGCGCGGGGGGGCTGGGGATTGGCGAGTGGGGGAGGTGAAGATCTCGGGTTGCTCTCAGGGAAGGGTTGCGAAATTGGCTTGCCAATTCCCCCCTCGTTCGGCCATAATGAAAGCGATTTCAGTGTGCGATCACAAGGAGATTCACATGCGCTCGACTTCGATCGTTTTCGCGGCGGTCGCCGCGGCTGGTACATCTGCCCTGGCTCAGACTCCGCTGCCGATTCAGAATCCGAGTTTCGAGCTGGCGAACCCGTTCAACAACGCCAACCCGCTGCAGTTCTCGAACAACAACGACGCGGAGGCTCGTTGGCGCAGCAACACGGACGGTCTAATCCCCGCGGTGACGGCGCGGACCGGAAACCGGTGCCTGGAGCTTGGTGGGCGTCTGGACGGCGGCTTCTGTGGGTTCACGACCGACCAGCGGAACTTCTTCCTCCCCGGCTTCCCGTTCTACGACGTCGCGTTCGACTGGGCCGGTGGCGACGTGCAGTTGACGGTGTGGTACATGATCCCGGCGGACGAGCCGGTTGTCGGGGCCGGGGCGACGGTCAAGATGGACGTGAAGGGCGCTGGCAACGGGAACCAGAACAACGCGTCGTTCGACCCCTTTGAGGTCGGGAGCCCCTACGCCAACCGGTTGATCTTTGGGCATACGAACGGGCAATGGGTGGAGTACCGCGTGCTCTGGACTCGCGCCGAGATCGATGCGCTCGTCGCGGCGAATCAGGCCGAGTTCGGGTACCCCCTGCCCCCGAATCCGAACCGGATCAAGCTCACGTTCGGACGGTTTCGGCAAGACAATCCCTCGACCCCTCAGGACCCGATCAGCGGGCTGATCTTCTTCGATGACATCACGTTCGAGCAGTTGCCGATCGGTCCCCAGTGTTCGTGGTCGGGGGACGGTTGCTTCGCGGACTTCAACAACGACGGCGGCATCGACGGCGACGATGTGATCACGTTCTTCGGCGACTGGGACTCGAACGGCCCCTGCGCTGACGTTGACGGTTCTGGCGGTACGGACGGCGACGACGTGATCGCCTTCTTCTCCCTTTGGGACAGCGGCGGAACCGGCGTCGGCGGCTGCCAGTAAGCCGGACCTCGCACGGGCTCCAACTCGATACTCGCGGGAACGCCGCGCCGGGTCCCCGTGACGCAAAGTGCCATCCCTTCAGGGCATCACCCCTCACCGCTTGGTGAGGGGTGGTGCCGCGCGCTCACGCGGAATCGCGAACCCGCGAGTCTCGTTCGCGTGAGTGTTCCTTCCGCGCCGGCGTCTTCAGGGGACCTGCCGACTCAGGCGCCGAGCTTCCACGCCTTGTGCCTGCACGCCTTGGTCTTGCGCATCACCTCACGCACGCCTAGGCGGCGTTTGGCGCTGATCAGTTCGAGGGGATCGATCCCTTCCTGCCGCGCCTTCCACAGAATCTCTGTCTCGGGCTGCTCGCCAGTTTCGAGTTGAACCTCGAGGAAGGTCTCCGCGACCCTCCGACTGGGCCAAACCCGGTCGCTCCCGGCACGCATTCCCGATCCATCCAGTTGCAGCCGCGGCTCATCAGCTCGCGACCCCGACAACGCGACTCCCGGGGGTCGGCGGGGCGGTTGTCCGGACCCGGTGCTCGGGATCACAGCCACCACCGCCAACGAGGAGTCCCACGCGAGCCGTGCGAGACCGTGCACCGCGTCGCGGATGTTGCTGCCGAACATGCAGTCGAGCGGATGAGCCACGAGGTGCGTCACGCCAAAGAGCAATGCCAGCCGTGAAAGCCGGTCGATGGTCTGCTCCACCGAGAGCCCATCGAATGTTCGAACATCGATGAAGTGCGGGGAAGCGGACTCCGGTTCGTCGGGCAGAAACAGAGCCGCCGCGAGCCTCGGGGTTGTCGCGATCGCGAGTCGGATGTCTGACCGACTCCCGTTCGACCCGGTCATCAACGACTCCACGATCGCAACCAGGGTGATCGTCTTTCCCGCGCCTTCCGGGCCGTCAATGACCGTGAGCGAGCCGCGCACGATCTGACGCCTCCCCCCTTGATCCCTTTCGCCATGATCCCTCTCGAAGTGGTCCATCTCGAACTGATCCATGCCGCCTCCATGTGGGTTGTGTTTGGTAAGCATACAGGTGTGTGTTCGAACTGTCGAGGCTTATTTTTGAAATTTGTTTGGCTTTCGGATGCGGATGTTCGGTGTACTTCCGCTCGGAGCAGCGACGGAAACACGAAAGCGGGGCGTCGTGGATTGCGAAGACGGACAACGTCCTTCCCTCGCGTGTTCCTACGCCGCGAGTCTGGGTTGCCGACAGGCCGCGGTAGAATGACCCCGGAGGTGTGATGACCCGCGCGACGCAGGACAGCGAGAGGGGAGAGCCCATCGACGGGCCGCTTCCTGATGCGCAGAGTGGTTCCGCGCCGGGCTCGGAGATTGGGCCCGGTCCGACCTGGCATCGCGGCGGATTCGTGGAACTCGAGAACGACTGGCCCCGCGAGTTTGTCCCCGGATACCGCATCGTTCGGGTGCTGGGGCGCGGCGCGCAGAGCGTGGTGTATCTCGCCGAGCACGAAGCGACGCGCCGCGTTGTCGCCGTCAAGATGCTCGAGCCGTACCAGGTCGTGACGCGTTCGCAGCGATCGCGCTTCGAGCGTGAGGCCGAGATCGTCGCGACCCTGAAGCATCCGGGGTTGGTGACGCTCTTTGACCGGGTGGACCTTCCCGGCGGTCGGTTCGCGCTGGTGCTCGAGTACGTCAAAGGACTTCAACTGGGGGCCTGGGCGGCGCAGAGACGCGAGGCATCCGACGCGGTGGGGGCGGTGGGGGACGAGTTCGCGCTGATTGTTGCGAGGATCGCGGACGCGGTGAATCACGCGCACCAGAACGGTGTCGCGCACCGGGACCTGAAGCCGTCGAACATCCTCGTGGATCGCGACGGGCAGCCCCGGGTTTTGGACTTCGGCGTTGCCAAACTCCTCGAAGGCGAGGGGTTGACCATGACCGGCGACGAGCCCGCGACGCTCGCGTACGCGTCGCCCGAGCAGCTCGACGGCGGGGATGTCGATCAGCGTACCGACGTCTACTCGCTGGGAGTCGTGCTGTTCGAGCTCCTCACGCGCCGGCGCCCATTCGACACTCTACGAGGGCGGAGCGCGATCCTTCGAGCGATGAAGGAGCGGCGTGCGCCTTCTGTACGCGAGTTCGAGCCGAAGGTCGCGGCGGACCTCGCCGCGATCGTCGCGAAGGCCCTCGATCCGGACGCCCAGCGGCGGTACCAATCGATGTTCCTCTTTGCGACCGACCTGCGACGGCATCTCGCCGGTGAGTCGGTCGCCGCGGAAACCGAGTCTCTGTCCTCGCTGCTCCGAAGGCTCGTGACGCGTCACTGGAGAGTGGTCGCCGCGACGGCGGCGGGCGCGGCGTTGCTCGCGACCGGCGCGGCCCGCCTCGGGTTGCTGTACCAGCAGACCCAGACGTTGTACGCGGAGGCCATGGAGCAGAAGGCCCGCGCCGACAACGCGGTGGAGGGGTTGGCATCGGCCCTCCGCAAGAGCCGGATCGACCTGGGGCGCCAGCTCGCGGCATCGGGAGCGGTCGGTTCGGGCGAGGAACTGCTGT
>JBMOHX010000165.1:0-8371 GCA_049317625.1 Phycisphaerales bacterium | reverse complement strand
TCGGACGTGGTGAAGTCCGAGGGAACGGCTGTGACACCCAGGCCCTTCCAGAGTTCGGGCGCGAAGTCATCCCGCAGGCCGCGAAGAACAGTGAGCATCAGGAACATCACCACCAGCATCGACAGGCCCGGCGCGAGCTTCCAAAAGAGTGACGAGCGCTCGTCGCGGGTCATCGTGCTCCGCTCGGCACGCTCCTGCTTGTCCGAGTGGCTCGGCGGGGGAATCCGTGTGAGCATCGCGACCCCGATCAGTAGCGGGAGCGCAAAGATCCCGCCGGCGGCCGCTGGCATCCAGTCCTCAGGCACGCCCTGGTTCAGCAGCCAGAGCCCCACTGACTTCATCACACCTCCCGCAAGGATGAAGCTCGCGCACAGACCCGCCGAGAGCGCTTCGGTCATCCTGCGCCCCTCCAGAAAGCTCAGCACCAGCCCGAACACCATGCCCAGCGGCAAGCCATTCAAAAACAGCGCGCACAGGTTCCATGGGCGGGGAAGCAGGCCGAACAGCACCAGGGCGGCCTCCGCAATACCGATGAGCACCAGAATGCCCACGGCTCGCCGCATCGGCTGCATCTCCGAAACCACCTTGATCCCGACAAACTTGGAGATCGTGTACCCCGCCACCTGCGCGATCACTAGAACCGACTTGAAGTCTGTCTCCAGGAACTCCGTCCCTTTGAAACCCGCAGCGGTGAAGGGCTTGCGGAAGCCGTACATGCAGAAGTACGTGCCGAAGGCAGCCACCACCGCCCAGATCGCCCAAAACGTCTTCGTCGCCCAAGTGTCTTTCTGCTGCAGCTGTGGCGTCATCGAGGTCGAGCTCCCGGGTTGGCGTTGCGACGGCGCTTCGGAGCGCAGGGGTCTATCTTGGCCGCGCGGACCCTAGCCCATCCGCACTTTCGTGTAAAGGTTCCGTCAAGAACCCCGCGACCCGCGGCTTCCGACTCCGCCAAATCCCGACCCCTCCCACCCCCCGCTAGCATGCCCCTCTTTCCGGAGGTACCGATCATGGGAACGCTCCACGTCGTCGTGGTTGGGGCCGGCATAGCGGGGCTATCTGTGGCACTCGCGGCGAGCCGCGCCGGGCACCGGGTCACCGTCATCGAGCGCGGCGCGGAAGCCGTGGGCGCTTCGATCCGGAACTTCGGCATGGTGTGGCCGATCGGTCAGCCCAGCGGCGAGCTGCGATCGCTCGCCCTCGAAGGCCGTCAGCGCTGGTCCGACCTCGCGAACGAAGCCGGCATCTGGCTCAATCCCTGCGGATCGGTCTTCGCCGCGCACCGCCAGGACGAGCTCACCGTGCTGACCGAGTTCGCGTCAATCGCCTCCTCGCTCGGGGTCGTGTGTGAACTCCTCGACCCCACCCAACTGGTCCGCCGCGCCCCCGCGGTGAACCCGTCAAACCTGTGGGGTGGCATGTACAGCCCCACGGAAGCCGCGGTGAATCCCCGCGCGGCGATCCCGCGCCTCGCGGCGTGGCTCGCGTCGGCGCGGGGGGTGGCCTTCGCGTTCTCCACCACCGCCGTGCGGGCCGAGACCGGTCGCGTCGTGCTCGCGGACTCGTCGGTGATTCAGTGCGACCGGGTCGTCGTGTGCAGCGGCGCAGACTTCGACACCCTGTTCCCCGACCTCGTGCGTGCCAGCGGGCTGCGCGTCTGCAAGTTGCAGATGCTGCGCACGTACCCTCAACCCGACGGTTTCCGCATCGGGCCGCACATCGCCGGTGGTCTCTCGTTCCGCCACTACCCGATCTTCCAGGCCTGCCCATCGCTGGCGGCGCTCAAAGCCAGACTCGCGGCCGAGCACCCGGAGCTTGACCGTTACGGGATCCACGTCATGGCCGCGCAAACAGACACCGGGGAGGTGATCCTCGGTGACTCGCACGAGTACGACGAGGCGATCGATCCGTTCGACAGCGCCGAAATCGATCACCTGATTCTGAACCAGCTCCGCACACTGATACGTTTACCTTCGTGGAGCATCGCCCGCCGCTGGAGCGGCGTGTACGCCAAGCACCCCACGCTGCCGTACATCGCTCTCTCCCCGTGCGCCGATGTGCACGTCCTGACCGGTTTCGGCGGGGGCGGGATGACACTCTCGCTCGCCGCGGCCGCGAGGGAATGGCCGAAGATTCAAGGCTGAACTCATGCGACCGCTCCTCACCGCGATGGTCCTCTGCCTCTTGCTCCTGCTGGGGACGAGGGTCGCGTTCGCGCACCCCAAGCCGGGTGCCCACGCGGACGTGCGGCTGTCGGTCGACAAGGACGCGGTCCGGGTCAATGTGCTGATGAACGTCCTGTTCGCGGACCAAGTCGTGCGCGTCCCCAGGCGTGACGAGTCCGTCATCAGCGAAACCGAAGCCGCGGCGTACACCGCAGCGCTCACCGAGTACTTCGGCGGGCCGCGTTCCGGACCAATCACCGCGCTCTACGACCGCGCGAACTCCGTGCGGATCGACGGGTTTGCCGTGGCCCCGCTCGTGAAGAAGGTGAACGTGATCATCCCCGAGCCGGAAACGCGGCCCGGCTTTGTGCAGAACCCGGCGTTGTTGCTCCCTCAGATCCACATCGAGCTGGAGTACCCGTGCAAGTCAGAGCCGAACGCGGTGGCGTTCGTGTGGGGAGCATTCCCACGCGACTTCATCGCGAACGACCGCGACCTCGCCCCGCTCTCGCCGATCGAAGCGGTGCTGGTGGCGTTCGGCAAACTGGAGATCGTCACCTTCACGAAGGCCGAGCCGGAGTACACGTGGCACGCCCCCGCTGGCGGCGCCGGCCCTCGTTTGCAGGCCGCGCCCAAGGCTCCGATAGCTTCCAAGGGAATCTCGCCCGCGTGGATCGCCCTCCCCCTGTCGGCCTGGGCCGCGTTCTCCCTCGCCTCGCTCCGAAGCGGACCGCGTCGCGCCCCGCGACTTTGGCTGGGCACCGCGGCGGCGGGCGTCGCGACCGCCGCGATCCTCACCAGCCCCGCGTGGCTCACCCGCCCCACGCCGCGGCTGAGCGCGACAGAGCTCCTCGATGTCTTCAAACCCCTGCACGCGAACATCTACCGCGCGTTCGACTACACCAACGAGGGTGAGATTTACGACGCGCTGGCGCAGAGCATCGACGGCCCCTTGCTGGACCAGGTCTACGGCGACGTGTACAGGAGCCTGATCCTCCAAGAAGAAGGCGGCGCGCTCTGCCGCGTGAAGGCGGTCGACCTCATCGAGACCGAGGTGATCCCGCCGGCCGATGCCGACGCGCCCCAGTTGGTGCGGTGTTCGTGGAAGGTCGAAGGCGTGGTCTACCACTGGGGGCACTCTCACTCTCGTACAAGCGAGTACCAGGCCGACTACGCACTCTCCCCGCGCCCAGAAGGATGGCGGATCGTCGCGGTCAAACCCCTCTCTCACGAGCGCATCTCGCCCGCGGAACAAGCGGCATCAGAAGCGAAACAGGCTCAGCCAGGCTCGACATGGTCGCCGAACCGATAGTCGCCGCGTCCCAGCTCCGTTTTCGCTACCGGGGGGGTAATGCGCCCTTCGAGCTGCGGGTCCCCGCGTTCTCCGCTATGCCGGGCGAGCGCGTCGCGATCACCGGCCCCAGCGGCAGCGGCAAGACCACGCTGCTGCACCTCATCGCGGGCGTGCTCTCGCCCGACGGCGGTGAGCTCCGGGTGCTCGGACGCGACCTCGTGGCCATGCGCGACGCCGATCGCCGCGCCCTCCGGCTTCGCCAGATCGGCCTCGTTTTCCAGGAGTTCGAGCTCCTCCAGTACCTCACGGTGCGCCAGAACATCCTGCTCACGGAAGCGATGGGCGTACCTGGAGACTCCCGCGTCCGCGCCGAACGTGCCGAGTCGCTCGCGGAACGCTCGGGGATCGCGCACCTGCTCCGCCGCAAGCCGCACATGCTCTCGCAGGGCGAACGACAACGCGTCGCGGTGTGCCGCGCGCTGCTGCACGAACCGGGGCTGATATTGTGCGACGAACCCACGGGCAACCTCGACCCCGCGACCACCGGCCGTATCACAGAGCTGCTGGTCACCGAAGCCGAACGCCTCGGTGCCGCGCTGCTCATGGTGTCGCACAACCACGAGATCGCCGGACGCCTCGGGCGCGTGGTCGCGATGGAGTCACTGGCCCTCGCAAGCGAAGGGGAGATCGCGTGAAAGGTGCGCTCTTCCTCGCATCCTCCCACGCCCGCCACCACAAGGTGCGCTCGCTGCTCTTTGTCCTGCTGAGCTTTGTCAGCATCGTCATCCCGCTGACAACCAACGAGCTTTCGGGGAGCTTCGCGAAATCCCTCCGCGCCCGCGCCGACTCCACGCCGCTGGTCGTCGGGTCCAAGGGCAGCCGTTTCGACCTCGTCATGTCGGCCCTCTACTTCCGGACCGCGCAGCCCGACCCCATCACGTTCGACGACGCCCGCGAGCTCGCCGGGCTCGTGACCGGAGAGGTGATCCCCCTCAGGCTCGGGCACGCCGCGCGCGGACTCCCGCTCGTCTGCACCACGCCCGACTACTTCACGTTCCGCGGCCTGACCCTGCGGGACGGCACCCTGCCGCAGCACGTCGGCGAGGTCGTGCTCGGTTCCGAGGCCGCCGAACGACTCGGGCTCGCGACCGGCGCCGAGATCTTCTCGGACCCTTCCGACATGTTCAATCTCGCGAAGGAAGCCTCGCTCCGCATGCGCGTGGTGGGCGTGCTGGAACCCCGTTCGGCCACCGACAACGGCGCGATCTTCGGTGACCTCAAGACCGCTTGGGTGCTCGAGGGCTACGGCCACGCGCACGCCGCGGCAGAAGCCGTGCCGGACGCGCTGGTGCTGGAGAAATCCGCCACGGGCCCCGTCATCAGCGAGTCCCTCGTCGCGGACAACACCTTCTCTGCCGAGAACGCGGCTCGTTTCCACCTCCACGCCACGGAGGCCGAGCTGCCCCTCTCCGCCGCGATCGTTGTCCCGCGCGATGCGAAGGAGTTCTCCCTGCTCAAGGCCCGCACAAACGCGGACGAACGCACCCTCGCGGTCAGTCCGTCGGTGGTTGTCGAGGAGATGCTCACGTACGTCGCCCGTATCCAGAGCCTGGTGGATGGACTCTCGGTGCTGCTGGCTTGCTCAACCGTCATCGGGCTGGCGCTGGTCTCGACCCTCGCGGCGAAGGTGCGGGAGCGGGAGATCCTCACGCTCACCAGGATCGGCGGCTCCCGGGCGTTCATCCGTGCCCTCTTTGCCTGGGAGATCGCCCTGCTCCTCTCGGCGGGGGCCGCGATGGCGGTTTTGGTGTGGCTCGCGGTTCGACTGGCCGCGTTCGACCTTATGAAGTTGATGTAAAACCTGCTCCCGCCGGATGGGTCCGCACCGGAGCGGATCTATACCTCCCTTTCACGCGCGGAGCTTTACCCGAAGGGCACTCATGTTCCTCTGCCTACGTGCTTTGGCGGTCTTATTGGTCGCGGTCGCGCTGATCGGGTGCGACGGCTCGAATTCGGGGTCCGCGCCCGCGGCGAAGGTCGACGCCGTGATGACGACGTTCTACCCCACCGAGTACTTCGCGTCGCGGATCAGCGGCGGCGCGGTGAAGGTGGAGTGCCCACTCCCCGACGACGCTGACCCCGCCTACTGGCAGCCGCCGGCCGAGGCCTTGACGCGGTACCAGAACGCAACGCTGGTCGTGCTCAACGGCGCGAACTTCGAGAACTGGGTACGGACGGCCTCCCTCCCGTTCTCGCGGACGTGCGACACCGCGAAGGTGTTCGAGGGAGAGTTCATCAAGTTCGAGGGTGTGAAGCACAGCCACGGGGCCCAGGGCGAACATTCGCACGAGGGCATCGACGGCCACACGTGGCTCGACCCGGTCAACGCGCAGCGGCAAGCGGAGCAGGTTCTGCTCGCGATGACCCGCGCGTGGCCCCAGCACGAGAAGGCGATGCGGGACAACTTCGCGACACTCGATACGGACCTGAAGAGGCTCGATGCTCGTCTGCGAGTTGTCTCAGCCGCTGGCCCGGTCGCGGTGCTGGCCAGTCATCCCGCGTACAACTACCTCGGCCGCCGCTACGGTTGGACAGTGACGAACGTCGACTTCCCACCCGATGAGGCCCCGACCACGGAGCGCCTCGCTGCGTTGAAGTCGGCTCTCGGCGGAGCCCCGGGCCTGATGCTCTTCGAGGAAGCCCCGCTCCCCGAGATCGCGACCGCGCTCGAAGCCATGCAGGTGAAGTCGGTCGCCTTTGTACCCACAGAATCACTGAGCGCGGCGGATCGAACCGCTGGCCGTGATTACCTGACCTCGATGAACGACAATATCGACACCCTCGCCCGGGCGCTCGGCCGCCCGGTTCCCCCGAAGTAAGCACTGTTTGTCCCATGATTCAGGAGCCCGCATGCACCGTCACACGCTGAAGATCACCGCCGCAACCCTCTGCCTGGCTCTGCCCGCCCTCCCGACGTGGGGCCAGTCCACCGGGGCGGTTCCGAACCAGCCCCCCGCGACCGAGAAGGCCAAGCCCGCGAAGGTGATCGATCCCGACCTGCTCTTCAAGGTCGGCGTCACCGGCGGCAAGGTCAAGGGCACCGGGTTCACCGACGCGACCGGCAAGGTGAAGGGGACCATCGTTGGCAACCCGATGAAGGAAACCCTTGGCCCCGGCGAGGGCTACCGGTTCAACGGGGCGACCGACTACCTCGTGCTCGCAGACGACATCGCGGCTTCTCGCGAGGGGCTTCCCAAGCGTGAGTTCACGGTCTCCGCCTGGGTGAGCATCCGCAACACCACGCAGTACGGCAGCATCATCGGGTGCGCGCAGGACAACGGCAACGCGGAAACCGGCTGGATGCTCGGCTACTCCAGCGACACGTTCTACTTCGCGCTCGCGAGCGAGGGTGCCAACGACGGCGACGGCAAGATGACCTACATGAAGGGCAAGACCCCGATCGCCACGGACAAGTGGTACCACGTCGTCGGCACCTACGACGGCAAGGCGATGCGGCTCTTCGTCAACGGCGAGCTCGAGGCCGAAGGCCGCGAGCAGTCCGGCGACATCCTCTATCCCGCGTCCGCGCCGTACACCCTCGGCTGCTATCTCGACAAGGACGAGAAGTTCCCGATGGACGGGATGTTCACCGAGGTCTCGGTTCTGGGCCGCGCGATCACGCAGCCGCAGGTTGTGGACGAGTACATGCCCGGCGCACGGCTCGCGAGCTTCGAGCCCTCGTACGAGTCGACGCAGCGCTTCGTGGTCCGCCCCATCCTGCAGTACGCGACCACCGACGGCATGACGTTCGTCTGGGAGACCTCGCGCCCCGGAACCGGCGTCGTGGAGTACGGCGAAGTCCTTCCCTATACGCAGCAGTCGTCGCAGGGCAGCGAGGGAACGCTCCACGAGATCCGCATCACCGGCCTCAAGCCCGGGACCCCCTACTTCTACCGCACCAAGACCATCGCGCCCGACGGCACCGAGTTGCTCAGCGACGACCTCACCTTCCAGACCGCCGTGCTTCCGGACACGCCGTACGCGTTCACGATCATCGGCGACACCCAGAAGAACAAGCCGGTCATCTCGACGCTTCAGAACTTCGCCTTCACCCTCCGTCCAAACTTCGAGATCCACCTCGGTGACGTCGTGAACACTGGCGCGGACAAGAAGGAGTGGACCGAGGAAATGCTCGACGCGTCCTACCCGCTGATGAGCCGCGCGTGCATGTACCCCTCCATCGGCAACCACGAAGAGAACCACTCGAACTACTACACGTACTTCTCGCTCCCCTCGCCCGAGTGCTGGTACACCTACACCTACGGCAACGCCCAGTTCTTCGTCCTCGACACCAACAAGGCCGTGGACCCCGACAGCGAGCAGTACAAGTGGCTCGAGACCGAGCTCGCCAAGTCCAAGGCCGTCTGGAAGTTCGCGTACCACCACCACCCGGTCTACTGCTCCGACGAGAACGACTACGGCGACACCTACAAGGAAAAGTCCGTCTACTCCGACCCGCGCCACCGCGTGCTCGCCGGCCTGTACGAGAAGCACAACGTTGACATCGTCTTCTCTGGTCACGTCCACTCGTACGAGCGTTCCTGGCCGATCCGGCAGGACAAAGTCGATCAGGCCAAGGGCGTGCGCTACATCGTCGCCGGCGGCGGCGGCGGCGGTCTCGAATCCTCCGGCCCCAGCCGCGCCTGGTTCACCCAGCGCGTCTACCGCGGCCACCACCTCGGCTATGTCATGATCCACGACAAGACGCTGCAACTGCAGGTCTTCGACCTCGAGGGACGCCTCTTCGATCAGATGGAAATCAAGAAGCCCTGATCGCCGCGCCAACAACCGTCACCAGTCCAGAACTCACCACAGCGATCGCTCGATACCGCCACCCGGCAGCATCGAGCGATCG
>JBMOHX010000164.1:0-8384 GCA_049317625.1 Phycisphaerales bacterium | reverse complement strand
ATAAACGATAATAAGTGCGGCGTTCATCGTCAATCGCAGGGTCGGAGCGCTCGCCGTCGCCAGCGCTGCGCTGGTATCCGCTGTAGTCCTCGGACGGACCGCTCCGATCGGAGTGGACCTCGGAATCGAACTGGTTCTCGACGGCCTCGGGGTTCGACTCGCCGTAGGTGTCGAGCCGCTCGAAGTCCGCCTCCGCGTGCCGACCATCGACTTCGAGCGGGCTGTCGAGGCTCGCGGGTGGGCCGTCGGCGGGACCGGTCCCCTCTGTGGTTTCCGGCTCGGTTTCAGCGAGTTCGAGGGTCGGGTTGTTCTCGAGCTCTTGCTCGATCCGCTCCTGCAGGTCCGCGAGCGGCATCTGCAGGATCTCCATCGACTGGATCATCCGCGGCGCCAGCTTCATCTGCTGGCCGAGCTTCATGTGTTGGGAGGTGTCAAATCTCATGGCGCGGCATCCGCCTCATTGTACGGACAACCGCGTCTCCGCGAAGACGTGTCGACGATTCACGCGGCGCTCACACCCGGCACACACACGGTTCACACGCTCTGACGGCAGAGAATCGCATCCGCCAGCACCGCTTTGTTCGCGTACTCGAGTTGCGAACCCGCGGGCAGACCCCGCGCAAGGCGGGTGACTCGAACGCCCCGGCCCTTGAGTTCCGCGGCGACGTGAAGCGCCGTTCCATCACCCTCGATCGTCGGGTTCAGCCCGAGGATGACCTCCTCGATCTTGGCGTGGGTCGACGCCGCGTGCCGATCGACCCGCGCGAGCAGCGCATCGATGGTCAGTTCGTCGGGTCCGATGCCCTCGAGGGGGCTCAGCCTGCCCATCAGCACGTGGTACATCCCGCGGTACATGCCCGTCTGCTCAAGGGCGATGACGTCCTTCGGTTGCTCGACCACCAGCACCGTGGTCCGGTCGCGGGCCGGATCCTCGCAGACTTCGCAACGCCCGGCCCCGGACAGGTTCCAACACTCCGGGCAGTGCCCGATCGTCTCCTTCACCTCCCGCAGGGACGCGGCGAGCGGGAGAATGTCCTCTCCGGCGCTGCGGAGCACGTGAAACGCCAGCCGCTCCGCGGATCGCCGCCCGATACCGGGGAGCTTCGCAAACTCGACGATCAGCCGTTCCACCGCGCGTGGGTACGCCGCGACACGGCGCACCTCTCGTCCACCGTCGGCCCCGCTCCCCCCGGAGTTGCTGCCACCCACCGCGCTGTCGTCGCTCATGGGGCAGGATATGCCGGGGAACCGGGTGTCTCGAACGGGTTGTGTCAGGGTATGACGGAGCCACAAAAAGGTTCGGAAGTCGCGTGAGTGACCCGAGGCGGTCACGTTTAAGCCTCGATGGACGCCGGATCGTCCGGATTGGGAGATGGGATCGGGTGTGGGAGCACCCGGTCCGCATGAGTTGTCGAAGGCCGACTTCGACCTCGGCACACGAGAGGGGGCACGCTGCGGGAAACCGTCGCTTGCCCCGAAGCCTTGGAGTGCGGAGAGGGATCGGAGGGGTTTGGAGGGGGAGTTGGAGGGGCTGGAGGGGGGAGGGGCAGACGCGGGGGCGACCCAGGAGGGGAACCCCCGCGCGCGACCGACTGCGAAAGCAGCCGGCGCGAGTTGAACGCCGCCGGGGCCGTAGACTTGGGCCTCCATGACCGACCCGAACCCGCTCGACGGGGCCGCTCGCAGCACTTCTCCACGCGCCATAGCCGCGAGGGTCTCGCTTGTGCTGGCGGTGTGCGTCGCGGTGTTCTGGGTGAAGCTGGGCTCGTCGAGCTTCGCGATGAGCGAAGCGATCCGGGTCCTCCCGGCGTGGGAGATGATCGACCGCGCCGACTTCGTGACCCCGCACCTCTTCGGTCAGCCGTACCTCCGCAAGCCACCTGGCATGCAATGGCTGGTCGCGGCGAGCACCGAGCTCCTGGGCAAAACAGAGTTCGCGGCCCGCGCCCCTTCGGCCCTCGCGCTCACGATCGGCGCGTTGGTCTCGATGGCGTTCGCGTCGCGCTGGTTCGGGTCGCGATGGGGCGTGTACGCGGGGTTGGCGCACGCGCTGACGCCGATGTTCTGGTACGCGGGCCGATCCGCGGAGATCGAGGCGTCGCACCAGTTGTTCGTAGAGGTGTTCTTGCTCGCGGGCGTGGACCTGCTCGCGCGGCGTGGTTCGCACGCGGTTGGCATGGCGGCGCTCAGCGCGGTGGGGATTCTCGGCGCGGGGTTGACCAAAGGTCCCGCGAGCGCGCCGTGTCTCGCGGGGCTGCTCGTCGGCGCGTGGGCGACCCGGGGGTCGTGGAAGCCGGCGCTGCGCCCGCTCTGGGTGCTGTCGGTTCTCGCGGGCGCGGGCCTCGCGTTCGGGGCGATCGGCCTCATCGCGGCGAGAGCCGCGCCCCTGAACCCGGTGACGCAGTCGCCGGCGGGCTTTTTGTGGGACACCCGGAAGGTCGCGTCGATCCTGCTGCTGCCGCTGATCGCGCTGGGCTCGGCGGCGCCAACCACCCTCGCGATGCTGCGGCTGACGCGCCGCGAGCCGGGCGAGGACCCGGCCCGTACGCTCGCGCGGATGCTCTCGTGGACGGTGGTTGTCTCGCTGGCGGCGTACGCGGTGATCGGCGTGTCGAACAACCGCTACGCGATGCCGGCGCTGGCGCCGGTCTCGGTCGCCGTGGCCTTTCTGATGCGCGAGGCGAACGGGCGGATCACGAGGGTGGCCTCCGCACGCGCCGTCCGCCGGGCCGTGCCGGCGGTGCTGATCGCGATGTCGCTCCTGGCCGCCGCGAACGTGGTGTGGAGCGAAGCAAGACGCGAGCGGATCAGCGGGAGGCAGGCGGGCGAGGTGATCGCGGCTTCTCTCAAGGACGGCGACGAGGTATGGGCGAACCAAGTGGTGGAGTACCGTGCCGAGGTCCTCTCGTACGCGCGGCGGGGTTGCGATCGGGACGGCAGAAGCGTGCGCATGCGGTGGATGCCCGGCAACGGGGCCGGACGCGAGGCGATCCCGCCGCGGGGAACGCTGGTGGCGGTGCTGGTTCCCCGGGACCCTGCGGTGAGCGTGGGCGAGTACGAGCGGGCGGCGGAAGGCTGGGAGCTGATCGCGAAGGCCCGCGTGCACAAGTACGAAGTAGAACTCCGGCGAGCGCCGTAGCTTGGGCCACCGGCCCAAGAGTCATGCGGGGCGTCTCGCCCCGATGTGCGGCTCACCTCCGGGCGGGACGCCCGGAGACACTCTTTGGCGGGGGCGCCAAAGCTACTGCGAGTACACTGTGCCCATGCCCACGATCCTGAGGGTCGAACGAAACATCCGCAACCTGCGCCGCTACGCCGAGATCCTCGGGATCTTCGCGTCGTACGGGCTCGGCGACGTTGTGCAGGAACTCGGGCTCGAGCGGTTTCTCGAGCGCGGAGCCCGCATCGCCACCGCGGGGCACGCGAACCCCGAGTTCGCGCAGATGCCTCGCCAGGTGCGGATCCGGCGCGCGATGGAGCAGTTGGGACCGACGTTCATCAAACTCGGTCAGGTGCTCGCGACGCGCCCGGATCTCATCCCGGAGGCGTGGGCAGAGGAGTTCAAGAAGCTCCAGGACGATGCGCCGAAGCTCGAGAGCGGTCTTGTGAAACTGATGATCCGGGAGGAACTCGGCGACAAGGTCGAGGCCCTCTTCGACTGGATCGACGACGAGCCCCTCGGCGCGGCGTCCATGGCCCAGACCCACGCCGCGCGGCTGAAGACGGGCGAAGACGTCGTCGTCAAGGTGCTGCGGCCTTCCATCCGCG
The DNA here is from genome assembly GCA_049317625.1 of Phycisphaerales bacterium. Lineage (GTDB taxonomy): Bacteria > Planctomycetota > Phycisphaerae > Phycisphaerales > UBA1924 > JBEIUO01. Next base: position 4,616 of record JBMOHX010000164.1, on the reverse strand, counting down.
AGATCACCGAGGCGGACATGGAGGCGATGCGGCTCATCGCCGAGTTCGCGGAGGACCGGTTCGGCGAGCTCGGCTACAGCCCGGTCGAGGTGGTGAATCAGTTCGCGAAGGAGCTCGCGAAAGAGGTGGACCTGACCATGGAGGGCCGCGCGACCGACCGGCTCCGAGGGATGTTCGAGGGCGACGCCTCCGTGGTCTTCCCGAAGGTGTACTGGGAGGCCACGACGCGGGCCCTGCTCACCGTCGAGCGGATCAAGGGCGTGCTCGTCTCCAAGATCAAACCCGAGGACTTCACGGCAGAGGAACGCCGCGCCATCGTCGAGGCGGGTGCCCGCGCGCAGCTGAAGCAGTGCCTCGAAGTGGGGTTCTTTCACGCCGACCCGCACCCTGGCAACCTGTTCGCGTTGCCCGGCGGCCGCATCGGGTTCATCGACTGCGGGATGACGGGTCAACTGGACGACCGCACGACGCAGGAGCTCGCGGAGCTCGTCGCGGGCGTGGTGCAGGGGGACATCGATCAGGTCATCGAGGTGATCCAGAGCCTGGCCGATGTCGACCTGCTCATCATCGAGAGCCGGGCGTTCCGCGCCGACGTCCGCGAGTTCGTCAGCCGCTTCGACAACACGCCGCTGGACCAGCTCAACTTCGGGCTGCTGCTCCGGGAGTTCTTCGCGAAGGTGCGGGCCCACAAGGTCCGCTGCCCGGCCGACCTGGTGCTGCTGATCAAGGCGCTCACCACCATCGAGAGCGTCGCGACCACGCTCGATCCGTCGTTCGAGCTCGCGGCGTTCGCGCGGCCGTACGTCGTCGCGCTCGTGAAACGCAAGTACAGCATCAGCGCCGCCCGCAAGCGTCTGCGTGGCAGTCTGGTCAAGTACGCCGAGCTCGCGGAGGATCTCCCGAAGGAGATCCGCTGGATCGTCGGCCAGGTCAAGAAGAACCGGCTCGCCATCAACCTCGAGCACCGCGGGCTTCAGAAGCTCACGGAGACGGTGGAGTCCGCGAGCCGCGCGGTCAGCCTCGCCATGCTCGTCGCGGCGCTGGTCGTGGGCTCATCCATCATCGTGCTCGCGTCGCGGGGCGCGGACGGGCTGGCGCTGAAGGTCCTGGGCGCGTGCGGCTTTCTGTTCGCGGCGATGCTCGCGATGGTGATGGTGATCAAGCGGAAGTGACAGCGAAGGACGCCCGCGGGAGCGGCTGCCCGATCACCTCAGGACCTCGTCCATCTTTCGCTTCTCGCTCGCGGTGGCGCCGGAGACCGGCACTTGCTCGAGCAGATTTGCCACCACGTCGTCCGGAGAGACGTGGTCCGCTTCCGCGTTGAAGTTCATCATCACGCGGTGGCGGAGCACCGGGTACGCGACGTGCTTCACGTGCTCGGGCGTCACGTGCGACGACCCCGCGATCGCCGCGACGGCCCGTGCCGCCAGCACGAGGTACTCGCTCGCCCGCGGGCCGGCGCCCCACGAGAGGTAGTCCTGCACGAGCTTGGGCCTTGCCAACCCCAGGTCCATGGGCTCCTTGACGCGCGTCGCGCGCACGAGGCGCAGCGCGTACGCGATCACGTGATCGGCGACCGGGATCTGACGGACGATCTCCTGGATGTGGCGGATCGCCTTGTCGTCGAGGACCGGCTGGATCGTCTCGTTGCCCTTGGTCGACGACCTCCGCACGATCTCCATCTCGTCGTCCATGCCGGGGTAGCGGATCTGGATCTGGAACATGAAGCGGTCCAGCTGCGCCTCGGGGAGTGGGTACGTGCCTTCCTGCTCGATGGGGTTCTGCGTCGCCAGGACGAAGAACGGCTGCGGGAGTTCGTGGCGCTGACCGCCCGCGGTCACCTGCCGCTCCTGCATCGCCTCGAGCAGCGCCGCCTGCGTCTTTGGGGGCGTGCGGTTGATCTCGTCCGCCAGGATCACGTTGGAGAAGATCGGCCCCTTGACGAACCGCAGCACGCGCTGGCCGGTGGCCTTGTCCTCCTGGATGACCTCGGTGCCCGTGATGTCGCTGGGCATCAGGTCCGGGGTGAACTGGATACGAGAGAAACCCAGCGAGAGGCTGCGCGCGATCGTCGAGATCAACAGCGTCTTCGCCAAGCCCGGCACGCCGACCACCACCGCGTGGCCGCGGCAGAAAATCGCCGTCAGCATCTGCTCCACGACCTCGTCCTGGCCGACGATCACCTTCTGGATCTCGGCCCGCAACCGGTTGTACGCGTCCTGCACCTCGCGGATGGTGCTCATGCCTACTTCGGACGAATCTGTGGCCATGCGGGCGTCTCCGTGAAGGACCGAGAATCGGTCATCATATGGATCGGCCGGAACGGGTGCGCGGATGATCCGGACTCTGAAGCAGGTTGTGGCACGCCACAAAAAAGGAACGGGCCGCGCAGGGGTGGTACGCGGCCCGCTCCCAACGGAAGCATCTTGTTTCCGGCGGGGGCTTTCGCCTCGCCGCCGGTCTTGTTCGGCACAGATGGAACGCGGTTACCTGCCCGCGTCCGGTTTTCCGAGCTTCTCGCTCAACTCGTCGAGCCGCTTCTCCAGCGCGTCGAGCTTTTTCATCAGCTTGTCGAGCTTCTTGCTCACATCCGCTCCGTCCGAGCCGGGCATGGCGAAGGTCATCCCCTGACCCTCGACGCCCGGCTTGGTCGTCAACACGTTGTCACGCGGCTGGATGCGGGACATCCATCGCTGCCGGCCCTCGCCCATCTCCCGGGCGTGATTCTCCATCGCGGACTCGAGGGCGTGCTCGATCTTGTCGCCCAGCTTCTCGCGGTCCTCCTCGGAGAGGTTCTTGGTGCTCTCCAGCGACTTGCGCACGGACTCCATCAGCGTTTCAAGGTCCGGCCCGCCCCGGTTCAGCAGCCCGGTCAGCGGAAGGTCCTCCAGAAACCGCATCTGCCCGGCCTCCCCGGGCGTCGTGACCATCGGGCTCCCGAGTCGACCGCCGTCGAACGCCTCGAGTGTCACGTCGAAGGTGGACTCCTTGCCTTCACGAATGACGGTGACCTTTACCGCGTCGCCGGGCTTGTGGTTGCGAAGGATCGAACGAAAGTGGATCTCGTCTTCCACCTTCTCGTCTCCGACTTTGATGATCCGGTCCTCAACCTGCAACCCCGCCTTGTCGGCGGGCAATCCCTCGACGACGTGCGCGATCACCACGCCGTCTTCTTCCCCGTCGTTTGTCATGGTGATGCCGATCATCACCTTGGGCGGCTCCTGCGGATAGGCTGGCAACGCTCCGACGGCGGTCGTCTGGGTGACCACCGGCAGCGACTTGATCAACTCACCGTTCTCGTCGAGGATCTCGACCGAACCGTCGATCAGCCGCAGCCGATCGGCCGGGATCGGCTCGCCGTTGTGCAAGGCCTCGACCTTCCCGTCGGCTAGGGTGATCTCGTACACCTCCGACCCTTCGTGGACGCGGACTCGGGTCGTGCTGGTGCTGTTCTGCACCGCGGGCACGCCGGCATTGGGTGCCCAGGACTTGAGCTGCTTCCCGCCGCCCTGCTGGCCGAGCGAAATGCCCGCCGCGGCTCCGACCATCGCAACCATCAACATCACACGTGCGGTCGTCGACATGACATCCATCCTTTCGAACCGGCGGACATCGTCCGCGTCCATCACCCCTCGTTGTTTGTCCGGCTCCCGTGGCCGCGGCGCGGCGATTTACATCGCCGGCGGGACCCGCGCCGGGTTCTTGGTCCCTTCCGGCAGCTTCACGGGCGTTGGGTTTCCCAACTCGTCAACTGAGATGCGGTAGAGATCGTCGACCTTCACTCTTTCAACGATTTGTCGCACATAGAGAACGTACACCCCGCCGTCCTCGGCGGGCGTCGTATCCAGGAGGAGCTTCCGCGGCATCTCACCGACGACGGTGCCGTCCTGCTTGCCGGACTCCAGGTAGCTCGACAGATATTCCGCGGGCGCCAGCCCGACTCCCGCCGCGTTCACGGGCACCGAGGGCTGACGGTTGAGGCCCGCGCGGCCGAGCACCGCGATCATCAGAGCCGCGGCGATCCAGCCGCCCCATGCGCCGACGCGCCGCCACCGATCCGCCAGTGAGCGCTCTGCACTCTGCGTCGACGCGTGCTCGAGCTCCGCGGGGTCGAGATCAACACCCCGCGCCAGACCGGTTTCACTCGCGACCTCGGCGTTCAGCTGGTGGTTGAGCCGCACCGCCATGGCGAGCTCCCGCCACACGGCCGCGTCCCGTTCGGCGAGCGACTCGAGCGCGGCCCAGTCCTTCGCTTCGGCTTCGCCGTCCACCACCCGAGAGATCAGCATGTCCACGTCGTACGTATCCATTGTTCACTCACGTCACTGGACGCCCCGCAGCGGGGTTTCCGTCCCAAACTTCATTCCACACCGTGCTCGGCCGCGAGCTCTCGAAGCTGCTTGCGGGCGCGCGCGATCCGCGTTTCGACCGTCGTCTCGGGCAGCCCCATCAGCTGACCGATCTCCCTGTAGCTCATGTTCTGCACGGCCTTCAGGAGCAGCGGCTCCCGGTAGCCGTCCGGCAACTGCTCCGCCAGACGCAGGAGTCGGCCGGCGGTCTGTTGCCGCTCGTGCTGCTCCTCTACAGGGGCCGCGCCTGCGGGCGCCCGCTGATCC
>JBMOHX010000163.1:0-8434 GCA_049317625.1 Phycisphaerales bacterium | reverse complement strand
CAACCACCTCGACATCGACGACCGCATGTGGCTCGAGAAGTTCCTCCGCGAAGAGTACAACGGCGCCGTCGTGATGATCTCCCACGACCGCTACCTCCTCGACAACGTCGTCAACCGCATCATCGAAGTCGAGCAGTGCCGCCTCATCGACTACCCCGGCAACTACGAGAAGTTCCGCGAGCTCCGCGCCGAACGCCGCATGGTCATGCACCGCGCGTACGAGGCCCAGCAGCACAAGTTCAAGAAGGAAGAAGCCTACATCCGCAAGTACAAGGCCGGCCAGCGCGCCCGCCAGGCCAAGGGCCGCGAAACCAAACTCGAACGCGCCAAGGACCAGGACCAGCTCGAACGCCCAATGGAGCACGCGGTCTTCCGCCTCGAACTCCCGAAGGCCGAACGCACCGGTGACATGGTCGCCTCCGCCCGCGGCATCTCCAAGTCCTACACCAACGAAGAGGGCGAGACCAAAGTCCTCTTCAAAGATCTCGACCTCACCATCAACCGCGGCGAGCGCTGGGGCATCGTCGGCCCCAACGGCGCCGGCAAGTCCACGCTCGTCAACTGCCTCCTCGGCATCGTGCAACCGGACGCGGGCGTCATCCGCCTCGGCTCGAACGTGAAGGTCGGCCACTACCGCCAGACCCACGAGCACGTGAACCCCGACGAGTCCGTCTACCGCTACCTCCAGGGCGTCATCCTCCGCGAGGCACCCGCCCAGGCCTTCAGCGAGCAACAGGCCCGCAACCTCGCCGGCGCATTCCTCTTCAGCGGCGACGAACAAGACCGCCAGATGGGCTTCCTCTCCGGCGGCGAGCGCAGCCGCGCCGTCCTCGCCGGACTCCTCGCCAGCGCCAAGAACGTGCTGGTCCTCGACGAGCCATCGAACCACCTCGACATCCCCAGCGCCGAACGCCTCGAAGATGCGCTCGCGCTGCTCGACGAGGACGAAGACGACGAAGGCGGATTCGACGGCACCCTCATGCTCATCTCGCACGACCGCGCCCTCATCGACGCGACCTGCGACAACCTGCTGGTCTTCGACGGCAAGGGCAACGTCGAGATCTTCGTCGGCAACTTCACCGAGTGGCACGAGAAGCACACCGCCGAGAAGCGCGCAGTCGAGCGCCGCGCCTCCGAAGAGAAAGCCCGCAGAGACGAAGCCGAACGCCGGCGACGCGAGGCCGAAGAAGCCAAGAAGCGCACCGCCGCGAAACCAGTCGCCCCTTCAAACAACGCACTCGCGCGCCTCCGCACCGACCAACTCGAGCAGCGCATCGAAAAGGTCGAAACCCGGATGCGCGAGATCGACGCGAAGATGTCCGACCCCGACGTCTGGCGAAACCCCAAGCAAGCCAACGAGATGCAGGCCGAACGCACCAAGCTCGCCGCGGAACTCGAGCCCCTCGAGTTCGAGTGGGCGAGGCGCGCGGAAGATCAGTAAGAAGAGGCGGAGTCACCGCGGAGGCTCGACCGCGAGCAACGTTTGTCAGGGTGCCTTGTTGACGGGCGCCAGCGTCCACATCCATGCGTCCCTCGCGCGCCAGAGCCCCCACTCGGGCTCCGCGCTGTCCCACTGGTCGTACAGGTCCGCCATCGCGCCGGCGAGTGTCCGACTCCATCTGGGGTCGCCTGTCGCCGCGGGCCCGCGACGCGCGGAGCCCAGCAGGATCGTCTCCGCGCGCGAGAACTCACCCGCCATTGCCAGTGAACCCGCCGCGAGCCGCTCGGCGTTGGCCGAGGTCTCGTTGCCCGCGCCGAACGACTTCGCGAACGCCGCGGCGGCGAGGATGAACTCCTCCGACGCGTCGCGCGGGCGCTCCTGCGCGAGGAGGATGTGCGCGAGCGTGTAGCGCATCACGCCCATCTGCTGGTGCTCGGCGTCGTACACCGTCGCGCCCAGCGCGATGGCCTCGCGCGCGACGGCCTGGGCCTCGTCGAGGCGCTTCATGTCGTAGAGGAGCGCCGCGAGGTTGTTCTTGACGATGGTGATGTGCACTGGGGCGTCCTGCGCCTGGTAGATGCGGATCGCTTCGGAGAGCAAGCGTCGCGCCTCGTCGAACTCGCCCGCGTTCTGCAGGTGGCCCGCGAGGTTGGCGATCGCGGCACCGACGTCGGGGTGATCTTTGCCGAGCAACCGCTCGCGGATCTCGAGCACCTTGCGGAGCGACGCGACCGCGGTGACGTGATCACCCGCGCGGTAGGTGGCGGTGGCGAAGACCGCGTGATCCGAGGCGGTCTCGAGCCCTTCGACGGGCTCGCTCTTGGCGCGCCCCGCGAGCACCTCGCGCATCACCGGGATCGCCTCGGTGTGCCGGCCCCAGTCCAGCAGCAGCGACGCGTACGTCCGCCCCGCGTGCAGGCACACCGGGTCGGAACGGTCCTTCACGGTCTTGGTGATTTCCACCGCCTGCTCGATCGTCTTCAGCGCGACCTCGTTGTCGCCGATCGCCGCGTAGGTCTCGGCGAGCGTGTCGAGCATCTCGATGCGGACCTCCGGCTGCGTGACGAGATCGCCCGAGTCGAGGCGCTTCACCGTGGACTCGATCACCTCTCGCATCAGCGAGGTGTCGCGCCCCTTGGCCACCGAGGGCTTCACGGAGAGGAGCATCTTCCGCATCAGCCCCGTGACCTGGGTGTTGCGCGCGAGTTGCTTCTGCGTTTCTTCCATCGACTCCCGCATCCGCTCGTTCGCGCGGCGCGACGCGACCAGCCCCACGCCCGCCGCCGCCGCGCCGATCACCAGCGCCGCGCCCGCGACCCCCGCGGCGATCACCATCCCGCGGTTGCGTCGAGCGAACTTCCGGAAGACGTACATCTTCGTCGCGGGCCGCGCGGAGATCGGTTGATCGTCCAGGTACCGCCGCAGATCCGCGCCCAGATCCGCCACGGACTGGTAGCGTTCCTCGACCTGCTTGCGCAGCGCCTTGGACACGATGGTGGAGAGATCGCCCCGGTACTCGGGGCGAACGCGCTCGAGCTCCGGCGGCTCGACATCGCGCATGATGCGTGCGGCCTCGGCGAGGGAGGTCGAATCAAGCGTGAGCGGCAGTTCGCCCGCGAGCAACTCGAAGAGGATCACCCCGAGCGAGTAGACATCGCTGCGCGTGTCCACGCGCGTGGGATCGCCGACGACCTGCTCCGGCGACATGTAGGCGAGCGTGCCGAGCATCTGCCCCGGGGAAGTGGTGAGCCACATCCCGGTGCGCTGCTCGCCGGTCATGCGCGCGATGCCGAAGTCCAGGATGCGCGGGCACGCGCGCGGCGCGGAGCCATTCGCCTCCGCGCGAGTCTCCACGAGGATGTTCGCGGGCTTCAGGTCCCGGTGCACGATGCCCATCGCGTGCGCGTGCCGAACCGCGTCGCAGACCTCGATCACGAGCTCGAGCCGCGCGCGGAGATCAAGCCCCTGCTCGCGCGAGAAGACCGAGAGCGGCTTGCCCTCCACCAGTTCCATCATCATGTACGCGCAGCGCGTCGTTCCGCCGTTGCGGAACGTCACCCCCGTCGCGCCGGCCTCGTACACCCGCGCGATGTTCGGATGCCTCAGATTCCCGAGGATTTCCGCCTCCTGCCGGAATCTGCGGTGCACCGCCGGGTCCGCCACGCCCTGACGCACGACCTTGATCGCCACGCGCCGGCGCGGCGAGTCCTGCTCGCACTCGTACACCGAGCCCATCCCGCCCTCGCCGATCTTGCGGATGACGCGGCACGCCGCGATCTCCCCCACGGGCTCGAACCCCGCGTCGTCCTCCGACAGCACCGCCGCCACCAGCGCGGACTCGCTCGGGGGCGGCAGCACCCCGCGCCCCGTATCGCCCGGGTCATCCTTCAGCAGCGCCTCGACGCTCGCGCGCAGCGATCCGTCCCCGGCGCACTCGCGCTCGAGCACGCCCGCGCGTGCCTCCGGCGGAAGATCGCACACCGCGAAGAAGACCTCCTTCACACGCTGGTGCGACGCTCCGCTCATGCGCCCTCGTCCCGCTCGCGAAGTTGCCCCGCGAGCCACGCCTGCGCCATGCGCCACTCGCGGATCACCGAGCGCTCCGAAACGCCGAGCAGCGCGGCGATGTCGGCGTTGCTCAGCCCAGCGAAGTAGCGCATCTCCACGATCCGCGCCTGCGTCGCGTCGATCCCCTCGAGCTTGGTCAGCGCTTCGTCTAGCGCGAGCAGGTCCGCATCGTCCGGCGCGTCCGCGTGCTTGTCCTCCGCCGCGATGAGCGTCACCCGCTTCCACCCCGACCCGCCGCGCTTGTCCGCCCGCCGATCCCGCGCGTGGTTGACCAGGATCTGGCGCATCGCGATCGCCGCGACCGCCTGGAAGTGCTGCCGCCCGCTCCACTCCTGCCGCGCCGCGCCCACGATCTTCAGGTACGCCTCGTTGACCAGCGCCGTCGGCTGCAGCGTGTGCCCCGCGCGCTGGGAACGCAGCATCCCCGCCGCGATCGCTCGCAGCTCGTCGTACACCAACGGCAGCATTTCCGCCGCGGCCCTCGAGTCCCCCGCGGCGGCGGTCTCGGAGAGTCTCACAATTGCCGAACGTCGCTCTTCCATCGCCATCCAATCTACCCCAACAAGGCCTCGGCTGACAGGATTCCCGCACGCCCGCGCCGAATTCTGGTCAGATTTCTGTCACCCAGGTCATCTGGGCCGTGTCTTCCTCACTGCCAGAGCTTCGCCCGCCGTCACGGCCTACGCGACGGCTCTTTCCATGCGCACAGTCGTGGCTCGCCACTCGCCGCGATTGCGTTGCTCCCCCGCAAAACTCGCAGTTTCCTGTCCGTCCGCACCGGCCGCCCGTGTTTGGAATGACGACAGGCCACACACGAACACAAAGGAGTCATCACCATGACCGCTCGCACAGCCCGCTTCGCTCCGCGTTTCCTGCTCGCCCTCATCGCCGCCGCGGGCACCACGGCCGCCGCGCACGGTCAGGCGCTGACCCAGGCCTTCACGTACCAGGGCACTCTGGCCGAAGCGGGCGCGCCGAGCACGGGCACGTTCGACATCCGGTTCGCGCTCTTCGATGCACCCGCCGCGGGGAACCAGATCGGCGCTACTCAGGTCGCGTTCGGCGTGAGCGCCCTTGACGGCAAGTTCGCCGTCATGCTCAACAGCGCCAACGAGTTCGGGCTCAACGCCTTCGCTGGGCAGCAGAGATGGCTGGAGATCGCGGTCCGCCCCGCGGGCTCGGCAGATCCCTTCACGGTGGTCGATCCGCGCCAGATGATCACCGCGGCTCCGTACGCTGCCTACGCGGCGAACGCCGGGAGCCTGAACGGGCAGGCTGCCACGTACTACACCAACGCCGCGAACCTCACCGGCACGCTCTCTGACGCGCGCCTCTCCACGAACGTCGCCCGCCTGAGCGGCGCGTCAGCGCAGGTCTTCACCGGCGTGGTTCAGATGACGAACTCCTCGAACGTGCTCGCCGGCATCGGCAGCCAGATCACAGAACTCAACGCAAACTTCATTTCGTCGGGCACGCTCTCGACAACCCATCTCCCCGCGGCCGTCGCCTTCCGCAACAGCGTCAACACCTTCTCCGCCGCAAACACATTCACGAACGCGTTCAACTCCTTCACGGGCGTCGGCACCGGCCTCACTGCACTGAACGCTTCCAATATCTCTACCGGCACGATCTCCGACGCCCGCCTCTCCGCCAACGTCGCCCTCCTGTCCGCCGCCAACACCTTCGGCAACCCCTCCAACTCCTTCTCCGGCAGCGGCGCCGGCCTCACCGCGCTGAACGCATCCAACATCGCCACCGGTTCGCTCCCCGACGCTCGCCTCTCCGCCAACGTCCCCCTCGAGTCCGCCGCCAACACGTTCACCGGAGTCAACTCCTTCAGCAACGCCTCCAACTCCTTCTCCGGCAGCGGCACGGGGCTCATCAACCTCAACGCGTCCAACCTCGTGACCGGCTTCGTCGCCGACGCCCGCATGTCCACCAACGTTCCCTTGAAGACGTCCGCCAACGTCTTCACGCAGTCCAACTCCTTCGCCTCCGTCGGTGCCGGCACCGCGAACAACCCCATCGAGAAGCCTCTCCACGTCTCGACCGAGGCCCGCATCGGGTACCTCGCCGGCGCGCACCTCGACCTCTCCACCAACACCATCAACGCCTTCGCCGCGAACACCTCGCCCGCGATCCTCAATCTCAACAGCCAGGTGAACGGCGAGGTCTATCTCGCCATGAACGGCACCGCCCACGTGCGCGTCCTTCAGGTTCACGGCGCAGACCTCGCCGAGAAATTCCCCTTCACCGGCAAGAAGCCCGAGCCAGGCATGGTCGTCATGATCGACGCCGACAACCCCGGCAACCTCGAGATCGCGCACGGTGAGTACAACACCCACGTCGCCGGCATCGTCAGCGGCGCCAACGGCCTCCCCGCCGGCACCATCCTCGGCAACCTCCCCAACAGCGAAGACCATCCGGCCATCGCCCTCAGCGGCCGCGTCTGGGTCTACGCCGACGCCTCCAACGGCCCCATCAAGGCCGGTGACAAGCTCACCACCTCCGCCACCCCGGGCCACGCCATGAAGGCCACTGATCGCGACCGCTCCGACGGGAGCGTCATCGGCAAGGCCATGACAGAACTCACCGAAGGCCGCGGCATGGTGCTGGTTCTCGTCAACCTCAAGTAACACCGACGAGATCGCAAGGAGCCCACCATGAACCGCTCATCCCTCTTCGCCTCCATCATCGCCGCGCTCGCCGGCACCGCAATCGCGGCGGACAACGGAGCGATCGTCGAGCCCGGCAAGGCCCTGACCCCGCAGCAACTCGCGAGCCTCACACCCTCGGACTCTGTCAATGTCTTCCAAACAACCCGCGAGGACCTGCTCAAGCTCGGCGACCCGCGCGTGAAGGTGGCGCTCGATCCGGCGCTGATGACGTTCACGCCCCCGGCGATCGACAAGCGGAACTTCCGCACGATCAAGAGCGCCGACTACGCGCCCGACCGCATCTTCGTGCGTTTCAAGCCCGGCACCACGCCCGAGCAGATGGACGCGGCCAGCCGCGTCGCGGGCAAGCCGGAGATTCTCCACGAGTCGTGCCTGGTCAACGGCCTGTACTCGGTGCGCATCACTTCGATGACGGTGCCCGAGGCCGTCGACGCGTACCTCAATCACCCCGCGGTGCTCTACGCTGAGCCTCAGTACTACAGCCGTACGCAGGCGACCCCCAACGACGTGCTCTTCTCCACGCAGTGGGCGATGAAGACCGCCAACGCCGGCGCTCGCACCGTCAACGCGTGGGATGAACGCACCAACGCCCTCTTCGTGATCGTCGCGATAGTCGACAGCGGGATCGATGTGACCCACGGCGATCTGGCCGGCAACCTCTGGTCCAACAGCGACGAGATCGTCGGCAACGGCATCGACGACGACGGCAACGGCTACGTCGACGACAACCGAGGCTGGGACTACTGGGACAACGACAACACCCCGGATCCAACCTGCAACGACCACGGCACCCTCATGGCCGGCGTCGTCGGCGCCCGCGGCAACAACAGCTCGAGTATCGCCGGCGTCTGCTGGCGCGTCCAGCTCATGAACCTCCGCCTCGAAGCGCCCCCCAGCCCGTCCTGCGACTCGCTCGTCTCCGCGGTCCTCGCCACGGAGTACGCCGCCGCGAACGGTGCCCGAATCTCCAACCACAGCTACGTCTCGAGCACCTTCTCCCAGGCACTCTTCGATACCTTCGCCGCCGTCCAGGCCGCGGGTCACATCGCCTTCGCCGCCGCGGGCAACTCAACCACCAACAACGACGTCACGCCGTACTACCCCGCCAACTACGCGCTCGGGAACATCATCAGCGTCGCCGCGATGATGCAGGACGGTTCTCGCCGCCCGAGCAGCAACGTGGGCGTGAACACCGTCGACCTCGCCGCACCCGGTGATGACATCGTCAGCATCACCTTCGGCGACAGCGTGCTCGCGACGGGCGGGACTTCTCTCGCCGCGCCGCACGTCGCGGGGACCGCGGCGCTCATGCTCGCGACATACCCGAGTCTCACCTTCACCCAGGTCCGCGAGCGCATCCTCAACACCGTGGTGACCTCAGCCGAGTGGGCTCCGCTGGTGGCGACGGGCGGCCGCCTCGACTCACACGCCGCGCTGGGCATCTGGCTCGACCCCACCTCCGTGGTCGCGGGCAACGGTTCGTTCGCCACGCCCTACCGCAACTTCACGGGCGCGTACGTCACGCGCGGCAACAGCTACATGATCAACCTCAAGACCACCACGACCTACCCGCTCCAGCCAACCGAGCGCACCATCGACCGCCCCATCATCCTCCGAGCCCCCGCGGGCGTGACCGCGACGGTGCAGTAGAGAGGGAGAGAGGGGCGAAGTTACAGAATGACAAAGGGACGACGGAAGAGGGGCAGGCCGTTCTGAGATCTTGACATTTTAAGTTTGCAGTTTCGAC
>JBMOHX010000162.1:0-8480 GCA_049317625.1 Phycisphaerales bacterium | reverse complement strand
TCGTGTCGCACGATACCGATGGGCCGAGTCAGGCGAGCAATCGGGTGCTCGCGCAGCGGATCGACGCCGCGGGCGTGCGTCAGTGGGGCAACGACGGCGCGATCGTGATCGCCGCGAACGCCAACCAGCCGTCGTTCGTCCAGTGTCGCGCGGTTCCCGGCGGCGGGTGCACGGTCTTCGGGATCGACTCGCGGTCGGCGACCACGCACGTCGTGCTCGCCGCGGGGGTCGCCGGTGCCGGAACCGTGAGCTGGCAGAACCTCGCCTCGCCGGTGGTGGCGGCCAAGTCGCGGCTGACCTTCGCCCCGGTTGCTCCCAACGAAGTCGTGCTGGCCTTCGGCCACGGTGCAACCGGTGGCTCGACCGATATCTGGGCCCAGAACCTGCGCTCCGATGGTCGCTACGGCGTCGCGCCCGACGTCCGCTTCACGTCGGCGCAGAGCGTGACCCTCTGCCGCGGACAGTCGACCACGTTCAGCGCCGACGTGGCGGGTTCGGCACCGCTCGACCTCGCTTGGACCCTGAACGGGAACCAGTTGGGGACGGGGAGTGAACTTCTGGTCTCGAACGTCTCTCTGGCCGACGCCGGAACGTACCTGCTCACCGCGACAAACCCGCTCGGCACCGACCAGACCAGCTTCACCCTCACGGTTTGCTTCGCCGACTACGACTGTTCGAGCGGCGTAGACGGGGACGACGTGATCGCGTTCTTCGGAGACTGGGACACGGGGAACGCCGCGGCGGACGTGGATGGAAGTGGAGGCGTCGACGGTGACGACGTGATCGTGTTCTTTGCACAGTGGGACGCGGGCTGCTGAGCAAACCCCCGCAACCCGAAGCCTCTGAGCAGGTATACCACTCCGCATCCGGAGGACTTGCCCATGACACGCTCTTCTGCCGTACTCGGACTGACACTCTGCGCCGGCGTGGCCCTGGGGCAGCCGTGCACCAACGTTTGGGTCACGCCCGCGCCGGGGCTCGACGCCGGTGGGTCGCCCGGGGTGGTGCAGGCGCTCAAGGCCTTTGATGGCCAGCTCTTTGCGGGCGGCGTCTTCGGCGCGTCTGGCCAAGCGCCTCTGCGGAACGCCGCCCGATGGAACGGGACCTCATGGGTCTCCGCCAGCGGGTTGCCGGGGCCGGTGACCGACCTCGAGAGCTATGACGGCGGCAACGGGCTTCGGCTGTACGCCGCGGGGTCCTTCAGAGACTCCGCGAGCCTCGTGGACCTTGGGGTGCGCCGGTGGACCGGCTCCGCGTGGGAGAGCGTGGCGGGTCCCGACGGAACGGTCACGGATCTCTTCGTCCACAACGACGGCTCTGGCGCGAAGCTCTACGCCTGCGGGAGTTTCACGACGACCGGGGGCGTCGCGACAAATCGGATCGCCCGCTTCAATGGGGCGAGCTGGGAGGCCGTCGGGTCGAACGGCGGGCTCCAGAACGTGCTTCCCAACTCGATGGCCGCGCTGAGTTCGGGCACACGGGCGGGGCTGAGTGTCGGCGGGTATCCGATCGCCAACACGCAGAACATCCCCCGGTGGAACGGTTCGCTTTGGACCAACGACAACGCGGGATCGGGCTTCAACGAAGTCGTCCGCTGCGCGACGTACGCGAATCAGGTGTACACCTCCCTCGCGTTCTCCGCGGGCGTCTTCCGCGCGGGCGGGAGTACTTCGTGGACTCCGGTTCCCGGCTTCAGCGCGTTCGGATACACCGGGACTGTCTACGCGCTGCATGCGCACGCGTTCCCAACCGCCACGCTTCTCTATGCGGGCGGAGACTTCACGACCATTGGCGCGGCTGGCGCGAGTCCCTCCGTGATCGGGGCGTTCAACGGCACGGTGTGGAGCACACTCCAACCGGCGGGCTGGCAGGCCAATCCACTCACGGGGGCTGGCACCGTCCGCGCGATGACCTCGTTGCCCGACGGTCGACTGGCCTTCGGCGGGGATCTTGACGGTGCGAGGCGGGTCGCGTCACCGCCAGGGACCCCGCTTCCCGCTCCCGATCTCAGGCTCAACTCTGTCGGAACATGGGATGGCTCGAACTTCGGCGCGTTGGGTGACGGCCTCACCGCTCCCGGCGTGAAGGCGATCTGCCGGCGTGTCGTCGGTGGCTCTGAGCAGATCTTCATCGGCGGGTCGTTCCAGAGCGCCGGCACCTCGGGCATCCCGTACCTGGCGAAGTACGAGAACGGGGATTGGTCGCAGCCGCTCCCGGGTATCAACGGACGGGTCCGCCAGATCCATCCGTATCAGGGCGGGCTCGTCATCGTCGGCGACTTCACGCACATCGGCCAGACGGCCGTCCCCGGTATCGTGCGGATCGACGCGAACAACACCATCGTGCCGCTCCCCACGCTCCCGTTGCGCGCGGTGACCGCGACGACCGGGCTGTTTCAGGGTGTCGAGACGCTCTTCGTGGGCACGTTCGGGGCGAACGGTACCGCGTCAAGGTTGTTCAACAACACCTGGCAAACCGTCACAACGGGCTCGGTGAACGACATCGCGATCTCTCCGGACGGCTCCCAAGCCGTCATCGCGTTGACCCAGTCGAATGTTGCCCGAGCGTTCCGGTACAACGGTGCCTCCCCGACCGAGATCCCGTTCGTGGGGATCTTGACCCCTAGCCAGTACCAGCGCCTGGCCTGGCTCCCGGGCCCCTCGGGCCCGGTGCTGTACATGACCGGCTACTTCCGGGTCGGCGTCGTGCAGGGCAATCTCGCGCGGCTCGACACGAACGGTTTCGTGCGTGTGAGCACGGACACCTTTCCCGTCACCGACCTCGGAGTCTTCGACGACAGCAACGGCCCGCGGCTGCTCGCCGTGACGGGCACCCAGCTCTCTTCCGGCCCCGCCTCGGTTGTCCGGTGGGACGGGACTGCCTGGAGATCGATGGGCGCGTTCAACGCCGCGGCGGACGCCTTCGTCGCGTACTCGGTCAACAACGTTCCCGCTCTGCTGGTCGGCGGTGAGTTCACCGAAGTGGACGGTGTGCCCGTGCGGGGCATCGCCATGTTCCAGACCTGCCCGTTCTGCGCCGCGGATCTCAACCAAGACGCACGTGTCGACGGCGACGACGTGATCGAGTTCTTCGCGCGGTGGGACGCCAACGACTCCCGCGTCGACTTCGACGCCTCCGGGGGAGTTGACGGTGACGACACGATCGCGTTCTTCGATCGGTGGGATCGCGGCTGCTGAGGCACGGATCAGGACCCGGAGACCGTTCGGGCGAACTCGAGTGTGAGGCGCTCGATGTTCGCGTCCATCTCACCGAGCCCGCTCTTGGAGCGGGCGTCGATCTCGACGCAGGCCTCGAGCAGCCGCAAGGCACGCGCAGGGGGCACCCTTGAGCCCGCGCGGAGGATCTCGTCCTTCGCGCCGCCCCAGATCTTGAGGGACCTTGCCGCGGCGTCGGTGTTCTGGCCGAGCTTGGCCGCGCGAGAGAGGCCGTGCAGCTTGCGGGCGAGATCGGTGATCGCCCACATGACCTTCGGCGAAGGTTGACGGGCGACGTCCAGGATGTATCGCACGTGGGCGAGCGACTCCTCGGCCCTCCCTGAGAGCAATGTTCGCTGGATGTGCCAGGCTTCTTCGTCGCGAGCGAGACCCACGAGTTCGTTCACGAGCGCGGGCGTGATCGTTCCGCCCTCGCCGGCGGCGATCGCGAGCTTCGCGAGTTCGGAGTCGAGGCGGGCCAGGTCGGTCCCGATGCGCTCGACGAGCGCGGCACCGGCCGCGGGATCCAGCGTGGCGCGGTGGCGCTTCGAGCAGCGCGTCGCGGCCCAGGCGGCGGCGCGGGCGTCTTCGAGCGGCCCGCAGTCGCGGATCGTGCCGTTCTGTGCGATGACTTTGTCGAGATTGCCGGGGTGCCAGGTCTCCGAGCGGAGCACCAATGTGGCGCCATCCGAGGGAGACTTGCAGTAGTTTTCAAAGAGCGGACGGGCATCCAGTTTGACCAGGTCCGCGGCGTTTTCGACCGACACCAGCTTGTGCTTTGCGATCAGCCCGAAGGACCGGCACTCGTCGAGCACGTCGGCGGGGGTGGCGGTCTCGCCGTCGAAGGTGATGACATCGACTTCGCCGTGGGTCGCCGTCAGCACGTCCCGGAGTTCCTGGGTGTAGAGGGCCCGGAGGAAGGAGTCCTTCCCGGTGAAGAGCGCAACGCGGATGTCCGCGGAGAGGGGGCGTTGTGGGGCGTTGGTCGCCGGTTCTCGTTTGGCCATGACCCCCCCAGCGTAGCGGCCCGCCCGGGCCGGTGGAACGGACCCCCTTGGGCCCCCTCGCCCTCCGTGCTACCCTTGCGGAATGGCCCAACAACAGACCACGCCGGCCTCGATCAAGGAGACGCTCACCTCCATCCTGATCGCGTTCGTGCTCGCCTTTGTCTTCCGCGGTTTCGTGGTGGAGGCGTTCGTCATCCCCACGGGGTCGATGGCACCGACGCTTCGCGGTCAGTTCATGGAGGCCCGCTCCGAGCAGACCGGGCTGACATGGGCGGTTGGCCCGCGTGACTACACCCCCGCGGGGGAGGCGAAGCAGATCCAGGGCTCGCAGGGGAAGGCGATCACCGTCCATGACCTGGTCACCCTCGCCGAGGCTGACCGGTTCGCGAACGAGAAGCTCCTCGCGGGCGACCGGATCTTCGTCCTCAAGTATCTGTTCTCGCTGTACGACCCGCAGCGGTTCGACGTCGTGGTCTTCAAGAACCCCAACGACCCCACGATGAACTACATCAAGCGCCTCATCGGGCTCCCCGGCGAGCAACTGGCGCTCATCGACGGCGACATCTTCACGCGCCCCATGTCAGACGCGGAAGACGTGCCGCTGAAGGACGACAAGGAGGGCAAGCCCTGGTCGCTCGATGGGTGGTCGATCGCGCGCAAACCCGAGCTTGCCCAGCGGGCCGTGTGGCAGCAGGTCTTCCGCAGCGACCTCGCCCCGCTCGTACAGAGCAAAGATGGCCGCAAGTGGCCCTCCCCTTGGCGCGGCGGCGACGGCTGGCTGATCGAAGGTCGGTACGACTACCAGTACAAGGGTGCGCGGCCGACGGTCCTCGAGTGGGACTCTAAGAACCGGTCGATCGAAGACTCTTACTCGTACAACGAGGCGTCCGAGTCCTTGGGGGGCACGCCGTACCGCTTCCCGGTGGCGGACGTCAGGGTCAGCCTGGGCGTGAGGCCGGAGAAGGCGGACCTGGGGGTCGGCGTGGTGATCTCCGCGCGGGGTCACGAGTTCCGGACCAGCATCAGCGGGACCACAGTGCGGTTCGAGATGCGGCCCGCCGGCGACGCGACGGCCGCGTGGCAGAGCATCGGCGGCGCCAACCTGTCGACGCCGCTCCCGGCTGGCGAGGTGACGAACCTCGAGTTCTGGCACGCCGATCAGGAGCTCCAGCTCTGGCGCGAGCACACGCTGGTTGGAAGGGCCCGGTACGACTGGACGCCGGCGCAGCGGTTGGCGGCCTCGACAGGGAGCACGCTCGCGCAGCTTGTCTCTCGCGACGACACCATGGAGTGGCTGAGCAACCCGGCCAACTACCGCCCCGTGCAGGTGCGGGCGGAGTTCACCGGCGGCGACTTCACCCTGTACCGCGTGGGTCTGGATCGCGACATCTTCTACCGGCCCGACAGGTACCGGGGCGGCAACAACGGCAAGCTGCACACGCTCGTGCACACTCCTGCCGGCGGCACTCACCCCTTCAGCACCATGCGCCTGGACAAGAACGAGTTCTTCATGTGCGGTGACAACAGCCCCGCGAGCCTCGATGGCCGGTTGTGGGATGTGCCCAGCCCGTACGTCGCGCCGCTCGACCCCGACATGGGCGTTGTGCACCGCGACCTCATCATCGGCCGCGCATTCTTCGTGTACTTCCCGGCGATGCACCGCAAGCCCGTACCGGACTTCGGCAAGATGCGCTGGATCTGGTGAACGAGCGGGTCGACCGCTTCACTCGGGCGCTGCCGCCCACTCGCCGCTGACGTCCTCGCGCCACGCGACCCAGCCGCTGGGAAGCCCACCGGCCTTGCCCAAGGACGGATCTCGCTGGAGCGCGGCGCCGAGCGTGGTGAGCACGACGTCCTCGTCGCGGATCTCGGGGTCATCGGAGAGCAACTGCCACTCGCCGTCGGCTTCGTGCACGACGCGCAGCACGGGCCGTTCGCTTTGCACCAGGTCCCGCAACGTCCAGACTTGTTTCGTGATCGGCTCCCCCACGAACGGCCAGGGATGGTCCAGTCTTGGTTGCGCCGACGCGACTTCCTCGTCGCAACTGGCTTCCCACGGGTAGCGGCACTCGCGGTCGGGCCAGTAGGCCTGGATGCACGGGAACTCGTCCCCCGCGTAGAACCACCGCGCGTGGCCGAGGTAGCAGGCGTAGTGGTCGCGCGAGACCTCGCGGCAGACGAGGCGGAACGGGTCCTTCAGCAGCCCCCCGTAGGAGTGCATCGGACGCATGACGTCGCCCCCGCGGATGATGTCGCGGCAGCGGTACAGCAACGCGAACGCGGTGTCGTGCGGGAGCCCCATGACGAGGATCTCTGGGACTCTGAACCGCTGGAAGAGCCCGATGGTGTGGCAGAACGGGGGCGTGTCGTCGTCCTGCTCGATGCACACCACCGAGCAATCCTGCTGCGCGATGTGCTGGATGATCTGCTGTTGGATCTCGTCCACGAAGAGCGCCTCGACCTTCTCGCCCGGGGGCGAATCAGGGAGTATCGGCGCATTCGCCGCGGTTTCGCCATTCTTCCGGGGCGACTGGCCTACCCAACCTTGGCGGCGTCGGTGATCTTCGGGTCTTCACCGAAGTGCCGTGCGACCTGGGTGAGGTGCCGCTTCAGGTACATCGCGGGATCTACGCCAAGCCGCATCATCACACGAGGAATGGGCGGGAGCACCTTGCCGTACTCGGTGAGCTTGACCTTCACTCCCTGCCCCTCGCGCGAGAGGTGGTAGTCCCACCGGCCCTCGAAGAACTTGTGATCGTCGACCGCTTCGAGGGAGAGCATGCTCGGCGCGTGCTCCTTTGCGAGCGTGAGCACGAAGGAGTTTCGGCCCATGTGCATGCGGACGCGCGGGCGGCCGTGGGCGGGTTCGAGCACGACCATCTTGGTGATCCCCGTGTCCCACTTGGACCAGGAGGCGATGTCGTGCAGGAGGGCGTAGGTCTGTTCCTCGCTCTTTTGCAGGTGGAGCGTCGCGGTGACGACGTGGTCCGCGGGCAGGCCTCGCCCCACGGCGTACAGCACCGACACCAGCAAGGCGAGCACCAGCACGACACCACCGGCGATATAGGCGTAGATCACCCGGGTCTCCTTTCGACAGTGCACCGCAGCAGTATCGCACGCTCGCCCGGCCCGGGCAAGCTCGGATCGCTTAGCATTGTCTCCGCACCCTTCCGCACAAGGACTCCGCCCGATGCCCACCATCTTTGACCGCCGCACCGACGACCTCCTCGCCTCCCTCGCGGCGAGCGGTCAGTACAAGCACCTCCAGATGCTCGGGAGCCCCATGGACGCCTCCGTTCGGATGCGGGCGGCCGACGGGTCGTGGCGCGACGTGCTGTGCTTCTGCTCGAACAACTACCTTGGTTTGGCGAACCACCCGGAGGTTGTGGAAGCGGGGATCAAGGCCCTACGCGAGTACGGCGCCGGCACCGCGAGCGTTCGATTCATCTGCGGAACGTTCATGCCGCACGAGCACCTCGAAGCGGTCATCGCGCGGTACATGGGCACAGAGTCCTCGTACACCTTCGTTTCGTGCTGGACCGCGACAGAGGCCCTGTTCCCGACCATCTGCGAGGCGGGGGACCTGATCATCTCCGACGAGCTGAACCACGCGTGCATCATCGACGCCATCCGCCTTACGCCGGTGATCAAGAAGGGCGTGCTCAAGACCATCTACAAGAACAACCGCCTCACCGGCGAGAACTCGCTGCGCCAGCGGCTCGAAGAGGCCCGGGCCAACAAGGAGGTCACCGGCCAGGTGTTCGTCGTGACCGACGGCGTTTTCAGCATGGAGGGCTCCATCGCCGACCTGCCCGCGATGCGGAAGCTCTGCGACGAGTTCGGCGCGATGCTCATCGTTGACGACTCGCACGGGCACGGTGTGATGGGCGCCACCGGCCGCGGCACGCACGAGCACTGGGACATGCTCGGCGGCGGGAACGGGCGCGTCGATATCTTCACGGGCACGCTCGGCAAGGCGCTGGGAGGCGGTGCGGGCGGGTTTGTCGCGGCGGACAAGCGGGTGACGGAGCTGCTCATCCAGCGCGGGCGCCCGACGCTGTTCAGCAACGCGCTCCCGGTGACAGTGGCGGCTTCGGCGGCGACGGCGATCGAGATCCTGATGCGCGAGCCCGAGCGGGCGCGGCGGCTCAAGCAAAACGTTGCGTACGCGCGGGCGAAGCTCAAGGCGGCGGGGTTTGATGTGCTCGCCTCGCCGACGGCGATCTGCCCGATCATCGTGCACGACACCGCCAAGGCG
>JBMOHX010000161.1:0-8593 GCA_049317625.1 Phycisphaerales bacterium | reverse complement strand
ACCCCGTCCCAAGGTTCTTTCTTATTTGCTGGTTTGCTGCTTTGACCATTTGAGATTTCCGAAGGAGTCCGGCATGCGGCGCACGCTCTCACTCTCGGCCGCTCTCCTCGCCGCGGCGGGCTCCGCTTCCGCGCAGTGCCCTCAACTCTCCGTCGTCCCCGGCTGCGGGTACAACGGGGTCTACCCCAGCGCTGAGCGCATGGTCCTCTGGGACCCCGACGGCCCGGGCCCGCGACCCGAAGTCGTCCTCATCAGCGGCGTCGAGATCGCCGGCGAACGCGCGTGCAACGGGTTCGCGACATGGGACGGCGTGAACCTCGAGCCGTTGCCGGGGACGTGGACGGAGAAGACCGGTGATCTGGTGATCTGGAACGGTCGGCCGGTTTGCAACTCCAAACCCAGAGCCAGCGGCCCGCGGTCTCCGGATGCCGGAGCATTCGAATACGTCGCGGGCGAGTGGCGACGTCTCGGCCCCGCCGGATACGTGCTGCAGCCCGGTGTTCTTGCGATCCACCAGAACGCACCGGTTGCGCTGCGCCCGACGGGTACCTTCGCGTCCGAGTGCGTTTCATGGAATGGCACCGAGTGGATCGATTTCAACCCGAACAGTGATGCGGACGGTTCGAACTTGTTCGCGTTCGGCGAGCAGTTGTGGGCGTGGGGAGGCGGCGTGGCTCGTCGGTGGGGGCCGACAGGCTGGGAACTCATGCTGGACATCTACCCATCGGCGATCGCGAGGATGTCGTCCGACGGCACTCGGATGTTGCTCTACACCTCGGAACGCTTCAATGGGTTCAACTTCTCCCGCGCCGCTGTGTCGCCCGACGGTGAGCAATGGACGACGGTGTACAGCCGGACCGATTCCGTCTGGACGATCGCGGGTGCCACACTCTGCGGGCCCGATGTTGTTCTGAGCCGCGGTGTCTCGTGCCGGGTCACGTGCTTTGCCACCAGTGAACTGGTTTCAGCGGAACTCGCGTCTCCGGCGGCCACTTTGCTCGGAGGTTCAGTCTCCTCAGGCGTCCAGTTCCAGGGTGAGCGGCTCGTCGGCGGCGGCGTTCGTTCGATCGATTCAACTCCCGCAGCGGGGCTTCTAACTGTCCGCGACGGCGCGTGGTCGCCCCTCCTCCCCGGCGTTGCGGGCGAAGCGCGGCAGGTCTTCGTCGATGACGGCTCCGTGTCCGTGGCGCTCGAACACGAGAGCGGCACGATGGACACCTCGACTGTTCGCTCGAATGTCTCGGGTGAGTGGCAGCAGATCGGAGAGTCCTTTCCGTTCGCCGAAACTCCGGTGGGGTTGTTCCGGCATGCCGGCACGTTGTACATGAACACCGCTTATGTCGACGCGACCGGGATCCGTTTCAAACGCTGGAATGGGGCCGCCTGGGAGCCCGTTGCGCCGTTCGGGACGGCCCTGGTGAAGAAGATCGGAGTCCTCGGCGGACAGGCCGTGGTGACCGCGGACGCGGTGTACTTGTTTGATGGGTCAGTACGCACGCTTCTCGCGCCGCGCGGGGGGGCCGGAGTGCACAAGCTCCTCGGTACCTCGCTCTACGCGATCGACGGCGGGCAGGTGAAGCGCTTCGAGTCTGGTGCGTGGCGGGATCTCGGGACCCCCTTCAACGCGACGGTCGCCTCGCTCGCCTTGAACAACGGACGACTGACCGCGGTCGGTGGCTTTGTTTCCAATGCGGGAGTCCACATGGCGTTCGCGAGCCAATGGAACGGCACCGCCTGGAGGCCCGTCGGCACGGGCCTCTCGCCCGAGCCGGAAGCGAGCTTTGTCGGTGCCGCCGCGTCTGATGAGCATGCTCATGCCGTCTTCTGGTTCGCGGGGCAGAACGGTCTTCTGCAGTACCGCCTGTACCGCATCGACCCCGCTGGGGGCTTCCAGCGCGTCGCCACGTTCTCATCGGACAGCATTCGGTCGTTGATCGATGGACCCGACTCGATCTTCATCCTCGGCGAAGGCCTCAAAGATGGTCGCGGCGGCGGCGGCTGGCTCCTCCGCTACGGCCCCGGCCCCAACCCGTGCCCCGCGGATCTTGATTGCACCGGTGCCATCGACGGCGACGACATCATCGCGTTCTTCGCGGCATGGGAGAGCGGCGCGCCGAACGCCGATGTCAACGGCGATGCGGAAGTCGACGGCGACGATGTGACAGGGTTCTTTGCGTGGTGGGATGTTGGGTGTTGAAAGCAGCAAGGCTCAGACCAGCAAAACAACAAATGAGCTACCTCCGGCACGCGCATCTGTGTTTGAGTCAGCACGCGAGGGGCGGGTTACGCTCTCCGCACGGGGCAGAAGGTCGTCGTCGGATACTCCGGGATCGTTGATACTCAAGAGGAGCCGCGCGGATGGCGGACGCAAAGGTCGAGTGGTGGGTGGGCAGGATCCGAAACCTGTGCGCCGCGGTGCCCGGCGTTCTTGCCCTCGGCGCTTGTGTTGGCGCGGCCGCCGCGCAGTCTTCCTGCCCGGCAGTGTGGGATGCACCGTCGATCCCCGGGGTCATGGGTCTTTACGGCGGGATCGACGGCGTCCAGAACGAAAGTGTGAACTGCGCGATCTGGTGGGATCCGGACGGGCCGGGGTCGGGTCGGCGCGTTGTTGCGATCGGTGGCTCGTTCATCGCCGCCGGAAACGCCGCGAGCGGATGTGTGGCGTCCTACGACCCCGAGACCGGGACTTGGCTGAATGTCGCGTCCGGGCTGCGAGGCGTGGTTCAGCGACTCGCGGCATTGCCGACGGGTGAGCTCGTCGCGAGCGGCAGCACAACCCTGCCGGGAGGGGGGGCCTCTCTCGCGCTCGTGCGCTGGGTCGATGGTCGCTGGGAGAACGCCGCGGACGGGCTGCAGGGGTACCCGAGCGATGTCGCGGTGTTGCCGAGTGGCGAGCTCGTGGTCTGCGGTGACTTCCTCACGGGAACGGGGATCGTCGGCGATGCACGCGTGGTGAAGCGGGGTGCGAGCGGCTGGATCGCAATGGGTGAGGGGCTGCAGGGCTTCCCGCACAGGCTGTGCGTCGGGAACGACGGTGTCCTGTATATGGGGGGCAATCTGTTCACGCCGTCCTGTGTCGTCGCCTC
Organism: Phycisphaerales bacterium; assembly: GCA_049317625.1. Classification (GTDB taxonomy): domain Bacteria; phylum Planctomycetota; class Phycisphaerae; order Phycisphaerales; family UBA1924; genus JBEIUO01. The sequence continues at coordinate 5,507 of JBMOHX010000161.1, read as the reverse complement.
GTGGGACGGACAGGCCTGGATGCCGCGCCTTCGCGGCGGCGAAACGACCTTTGGCGCCGGGCCTCGCGTCAGCGTCCTTGTCCCGCTCCCTGGTGAGGGAGTCCTCTGCGCAGGAAGTTACTCCGCCACTCCCATCGAGCTTCGCGGAGTCGCGCACCTGGTGACTGGGGCGGGTGTACAGCCTCTGCCTGTGTTCTACTCGGATCCGAACGTCTCTTCGTGGGGGGTCCAAGCGGGCGTTGTGCGACCGAACGGGGAGATCATTCTCGCAGGCGGCGGAGTCGCGTTTCACTCATCCCAACCGCGCCTCAGCCGGTGGGATGGGGTCGCATGGTCGCAGGTGAGCGATCGCGAAGTGTGGACAAGGGCGATGCTCGCGCTCGATGACTCGCGGCTCCTCGTGGCCGGTGACCAGAGCCACTACAACGCGTTCGGGCATCGAGCACTCACGCTGTTCGACGGCGATCAGCCGCACGCGATGGGGAATGGGCCGACCGGGGCGGTGTTCGCGTTGGCACCGTTCAGGACCGGGTCAACCGAGGTCCTCGCGGTCGGGGGAGACTTTCTCAAGAGCGGCGACGCCCTCGTGAATCGAATGGGCCTCTACGACGGGTCGTTGATCACGCCGATCGGCCGCGGCGTCTCTCGGCAGATCCGCTGCATGGTGCAGCTCCGCAACGGAGACCTCCTCGCCGCGGGAGACTTCGAGTACCTCGGAGTCCGGCCGGAACAGTCGGATCAGGTTCTGGTCAAGAACGTTGTCCGGTGGAACGGGTCGACGCTTGTGGGGATGCCGTTGCCGCTTGCCGATTTCCAGTACGTCACATGCCTGCACGAGGAGAGTGACGGCACGGTCTACGCGGGGACCACGGCGTCGAACGTTCCGCTCCAGCGCTGGACGGGAGCGGCGTGGCAGGCAGCGCCGGGGATGCAGAGCCTGCAGCCCGTGACCGCGATTGCCGCGGACGAGCCGGGCAGGATGTTCGTCTGGTCCGGCGGACGTCTGTACCGCTACGACGGGGCGAGCGCGGTGCAGTTGGGGGTTGCGTTGAACGCGAACATGCGCGTGATGCGCAAGTTGCCAAACGGCGACCTCGTTTGCGGAGGATCGTACGGAGCGGTGAACGAGACGTGCGCCTTGGCGAGGTACCGGCCGTCGGACAACACGTGGCTAACGTATAACCAAGGGGTCAACGGCGGCATCTCGTCGATGGAGATCGTGCCACGCGCAGATGGCGGCGCCGACCTGCTGATCGGCGGGACGTTCACCGCGGCCGGCGGGCAAACGGTCAACCGAGTCGGTCGCTGGGTGCCGGAATCGAACCAGTGGTCTCCGGTCGGTTCGGGGGCCAACGGGCCGGTTCGTGCGATCTGCCGATTGACCGATGGCACGATCGCCGTGGGCGGCGAGTTTACGGAGTTCAACGGCCGCGGCGCGGCGTTTCTGGCGACCCTTCCCGGGCCGTGCGACCGAGATTATTCTTGCGATCGGCTCATCGACGGCGACGACGTGATCGCGTTCTTCGAACGCTGGGATGCTCACGATCTCAGCGCAGACCTGAACCACGACGGAGTGCTGGACGCGACGGATGTCGCGATCTTCTTCGAAGAGTGGGACTTAGGTGTGTGCTGAGACATCAGAACGCGTGCTCGGGAATGAAGAACGCATATTATAAATTGGTTCTTGTGTGCCGCGTCGAGCCTTGAGTTCTACCCCGCCATGACGGCCGCCGCGCTCCCCGCGGCTACCAACACCCACAGCACCGCCGCCTGGACCAGTGCTCGCCAGCCGACTTGTTTGAGCGCTGCCGCGGAGAGGCCGCTGCCGATCAGGAAGAGGGCGAGCTTGAAGCCCGCTCCGGCGGCTTGCTTCACGGTGGATTCGATTTCCGCGATCGCTGGTACGAACGTGCGCAGTGCGCTCGCCGCGAGGAACCAGAGAATGAACCACGGGAACGCGGGCTTGGCGCCCGTGCCGTCCTTGCCCGCCGCGCGGGCCGCGTGCCAGCCGAACAGGAGCGCGAGCGGGAAGATCCACACCACGCGCGTCAGCTTCACGATGTTCGCCGTGTCCAGCGCCACCGTGCTCGTTGGTGTTGCGGGGTCGTGGTAGCCCGCCGCGGCACCCGCGACGCTCGCCACGTCGTGGAGCGCGACGCCCGCCCACTGGCCGAACTGGGCCTCGGTCATCCCCAGCTTGTGCGCGATCACCGGGAGCGTGTACAACCCGACCGCGTTCAGCAGGAAGATCGCGCCGGTCGCGACGCTCATCGATGAACTGCTCGCGCCCATCGCGCCTCCCACCGCGGCGATCGCCGAGCCGCCGCAGATCGCGGTGCCGCTGGTGACGAGTACGCTGGGCTCGCGTCCTGTCTTGAGCAGCTTGCCGAGAAGGAGCCCGATGATGATCGTGCCCGCGATCGTTCCCACCGCGAGCGCGAGGCCGTCCGTCGCGGCCTGGGCCAGCTTGTGCAAATCGATCCGCAGCCCGAGCGCGACGACGCAGACCTGGATCAGGTACTTGGAGACCGTCTTGCACTGCTTCGGCCAGGCCGTGAGGTGCGCGAGGGCAAGGATCATGCCCGCGGTCAGGGCGATGGGAGCGCCGACCCACGGCGTCGCCGCGCCGAGGGCGCAGGCGACGAACAGAACCTGTTTCCAGGCGGGCACGGGCTGCGCGGCGGTGGGGGGCTTGGCGTTCAAGGGGCGTAGTTTACGCCCTACGGTTCCGCCATGGAACTCCCCCGCCCGTCGTCGCTCGCAGCGCACTGGATGCACGATCCGTCCGTGGTGTACCTGAACCACGGGAGCTTCGGAGGCATGCCGCGAGAGGTGCATCACGCGCAGGTCGCGCTGCAGCAGCGGCTCGAGGCCGAGCCCGTGAAGTTCTTCGTCGAAGACATCTGGCCCTTGATGGATGAAACCCGCAAGGCACTCGCCTCATTCCTCCACTGCGAGTGGACCGGCCTTACGCCAGTGACGAACGCGACGTACGGGGTCGCCACCGTGCTTGACAGCCTCGTCGAGTCCGGCTTCCTTACCCGCGGCACATCGGTCCTCACCAACAACCACGAGTACCCCGCGTGTCAGAACAACCTTCGGCGCGCGGCCAAGCGCGGCGGGTTTGACATCATCCCCGCCGAGATCCCCTTCCCGCTGGAGCATGAGGACGAGCTCGTCGCCGCGATCGTCGGCGCCGTGACCCCGACCACGCGTCTCGCGCTCATCAGCCACGTCACCAGCCCCACCGGTCTGGTCCTTCCGATGAACCGGATCGTGCGCGAGCTCGAGGCCCGCAACGTCCGCACGCTGATCGACGGCGCCCACGCGCCGGGGATGGTCGCCGACCTCAACCTCCGAGCCATGAATCCCTCGTACTACACGGCCAACTGCCACAAGTGGTTCTGCACGCCGAAGGGGTCGGCGTTCTTGTATGTACGTGACGATCTCCGCCGCGAGGTGCACCCGGTCGTGCTCTCCAACAACGCCGAGAAGCCGCGAGTTGGCCGCGATCAGTTCTTCACCGAGTTCGACTTCGTCGGCACCAGCGACCCGACGCCGTTCCTCACGATCCCGTTCGCGCTGCGCTTCATGCCCGGCCTTGTCGAGGGCGGGTGGCCGGAGATCATGCGGCGCAACCGCGCGATGACGCTGGCGGCGCGGGACATGCTCTGCCGCGAGATCGGGATGACCCCGCCCGCGCCGGACTCGATGATCGGCTCGATCTGCACGATGATCCTGCCGCCGCATGACGCGGCGCTGCACGCGCGGCTGATGCAGCGCCCGAGCAAGCAGCACGATGCGCTGTGGGATGCGCTGAACGTGAAGCACCGGATCCAGGTGCCGGTGTGGGGATTGGCGGGCAAGCCGGAACGCTTCCTCCGCATCGCGTGCCAGGTGTACAACACGATGGAGCAATACGAGTACCTCGCACGGGCGGTGAACGCGGAGCTCGAGGCCGAGCGTCTCTTCTGACCGACGCGGCCTGAACCCCATGCAACGCCCCGCGTTCATCCTGATTCCCCTCTTCATCCTCATCGGCCTCCTCCTCCGCTGGCCGGGCCTCACCGAGAGCATCTGGTTTGACGAGGCCTACCGCACGTTCCTCGTGCTCCGCCCGGACAACGCCCGCAACATCCTGCTCCACGACGTTCACAACCCGCTCTACAACGCGTTCATGTACGTGTGGATCCGTATCGTCGGCGATTCGGAACTCTCCATCCGCACCCCCTCGCTTCTTGCCAACGCGGCCACCATACTTCTCATCGCCGCATGGGCCGCGAAGCGCTTCTCGCCCCGCGTCGCCCTCGTTGCCGCGGCGTGGCTCACCCTGTCGCCGGTCTCCGTCTGGTACGCGGCGGAAGCCAAGAACTCCATGTTCACGGTCTTCTTCACGACCCTCGCGGCGCTCGCCGTGGACCGGCTTGTCCAGCGCCCGACGCGTGGCCGAGCCGCGGCCGCTGGAGTCTGTGCGGCGCTGGCGATCTACACCGACTTCCAGTCTCTGCTGGGGCTGATCCCCATCGGCATACTCGCAGCCATCACCCTCGTGCGCCGCGCACGCGAGCCGCTCTCGCCCCGGCCGTGGCACTGCGGCGTTGTCGCGCTCGGCGTCGCGCTGCTTCTCGTCTCTCCGCTGCTGGTCTTCAAAGCGGGGCACGCGAACGAACTCGCGCGCGACTACGTGCGGTACTTTCATGTCTACGACGTGCTCTGGATCCTCATCAACTGGTTCCCCTCCGGCAACGCGCTCTTGCCCGTGAGCGGCAAGTCGTGGGCTCTTCCAACGGCGCTCCTCGCCCTTCCGCTCCTTCCGGTCTACGCCCTCGCCGCGCGGGCTTCCATCCGCTCATTCAGTGGGCGTTCACTGCTGTGCCTCACGCTGGGCCCCATGGTCCTGATCTACCTCGGCACCGAACTCCTGGTCGCCTTTGGATCACCGGTTCGCATCTACCAGGAGCGAAACCTCATCGTGATGCTCCCCTTCGTCGCCGTCGCCCTCGCGATGGGCGCTCAGGAGTTCCGCAACACTTCGCTCCGCCTCACCGCGACGATCGCCGTCCTCATTCTCGCGGCAGCCTCCACCGTCTTCATGATCTCCCGCCACGCCGACGTTCCGACCGTGATGTACCCCAACCCCGACTGGCGCAGCGCCGGGCGCGTCATCGCCGACTCCGACCCCGCTCCCGTCATCCTTTCCCGTACGCCGCTGCTTGCTCTGCGGTACTACATCCCCAGGAGTACAACCATGCAGGCCGACCGCGCCGGGCCGCCCGCGACCGCACTCGCCCAGCTCCTGACGGATCACGAAGCGATCTGGTTTATCAGGAACCCCGCCTGGTACGACGTCACCGACGTCGAACTCGCCGAGATGAACAAGCTCGCGTCCGTCATCGAAACACACGCGTTCCGCAGCCTGACGGTCTATCGACTGCAGCGCCTTCCTCGGGTCCCCTAGAGCGGTTTCAGTCATGACGTGGCGTGTACCCACAGTGACGGAAGCAGTT
>JBMOHX010000160.1:0-8600 GCA_049317625.1 Phycisphaerales bacterium | reverse complement strand
CTCGCCGCGCCACCTGCAACAGCCGAGCGCCCGAAGCGGGCGGGAAGAGGGGGCCGCCGCGTCGAAGGGCGGCGCCACGTGTGCCGGTTGCACGCCGGCCCTCTGAAGGACGCGTCCATGTGGACCGAGCAGTTCCGACGGAGCTGGGAGGCCCGCTTCGAAGTACTCGGTGCGCTCCTCGATAAAATGCACTTTGAGGAGCACTCGCGTTCGCGCCGCCGCTGATTGTCTCACTCTCGGACACCGCCCTGGCAGTCACAGGAGTCACACGATGAACCCCACTCGGCTCCAGGTCTCCACCCCCACGGACACCACCATCGTCCTCACCCGCACGTTTAACGCTGCGCGCCGGCTCGTGTGGGAGGCGATGTTCGTTCCGGACAGGATGCGCCGCTGGATGCTGCCTCCCCCGGGATGGACGCTGACCGTCTGCGAGTGTGACGCTCGCATGGCCGGTGGGCTGCGGCTCGTGTGGAAGAGCGCGGAGGCCGATCCGGCCATGACGCTTCTCGGCGTCTTCACCGAAGCGGTCGTGCACGAGCGGATGGTGCATACCGAAACCATGGTGCTGGGCTCGGGCCAGCCGATCGGCTCGCAAGTGGAGACGCACGAGTTCACGGCAAGCAACGGCGTGACCACGATGCGCATCACGCAGGTCTACGTCTCGAAGGAAGCCCGCGACGGCGCGGTCGCTTCCGGCATGGACGAAGGGATGGAAGCCTGCTACAAGCAGCTGGACGCGGTGCTCACTCAGCCCGCGTAGGGCAAATGGGACCGCACACCGCCCGACCTGCTTTCAGGTCTGCTCGAAATGGCAGGCCGCCCCCACAAGGCGCCCGCTGAAGCTCGACGAGGGCTGGCGGCGGCTCACGCGGGAACCGCGTGCCAACGCCGCTCCGAGTGGCGGGCCGGATGAACCCGCGCCGACCCGTCGCGCGGCGCACTTCCGGAGGGGACGATCAGAAACGAAGCATGAGCAGGACTCAGCGTCCGGGTTCGGCCCACGCGGACGGATCCAGCTTGTGCTCCATCCAGCGATCGGCCGGAATCGCTGCGAACCCGAACCGCGCGTAGACGCTGTGCGCGTCTTTCGTGGCCAAGCACCATCGGCGGAGAGTCTGCAGGTCCGGGTGTGCGATTAGGTTCTGCACCATCGCCGACGCGATTCCCTTTCGGCGCCACTGGTCGACAACGATCACGTCGCACAGCCAAGCGAACGTAGCTCGATCTGTCACGGCCCGTGCGAACCCGACCTGCTCGCCCGATCCTCTCACAAAGGCCCCAACCACCACGCTGTTGGAAATCGCACGCTCCACCACTTCCCTTCTGACATCGGGACTCCAGTAGGTGCGGCGCAGCAGGTTCCACACGGTGTCGATGTTGATGCGGGATGTGTCGTTGGAATACTCGATCACGCGAACCGATACTAGGCTACCGGCCACTCTGGCTTTGCCGCAGGTCGAGGTTCAGTTCCAGCACGTTGACGACCGGTTCGCCGAGCACGCCCAGCGTTCGGCCTGTCGTGTGCTTCGCGACCAGGTCGTTCACGGCCTGCTCGCTCATGCCGCGGGCCTTCGCCACGCGCGGCGCCTGATACGCTGCGGCCGCCGGAGAGATGTGCGGATCAAGCCCGCTGCCGGAGGCGGTCACGAGATCGACGGGAATCAACTGCTCGGCCGCGCGTGCGTACCCCGCGGCAAGGTCGGCGGCGGCGAGCGCATCGGCCCGGGCCTTGATGTTGTCGATGAGCGCGGGGTTGGTTGGCGCGAGGTTGCTGCCAGAGGAGCCGGTGCCCTTCTCGAGGTTCAGCGCGGTGTACGGCACGGGGCCGGTCGCGCTGGGGCGGCCCCAGAACCACTTGGCGGAGTCCTTTGCATCGCCGGCCGAGAAGTCTTGGCCGATGAGCGCGGAGCCGATTGGCTTGCTGTCTGTGCCCGTGATGATCGAGCCGTTGGCCTTGTCGTTGAAGGCGACCTGCGCGACGCTGGTGATCGCGAGCGGGTAGAGCACGCCGGTGATGAGCGAGAGGGCGATGAACAGGACGAGCGCGGGGCGGAGGTGGGTGAGCATGGGTGGTCTCGCTTAGATCAGGTGCAACGCGTTGACGAAGAGGTCGATGGCCTTGATGCCGACAAACGGCACGATGAGCCCGCCCACGCCGTACACGAGCAGGTTGTGCAGGAGCAGCTTGGAGGCCTCGACCGGGCGGTACTTCACGCCGCGGAGTGCGAGGGGGATGAGCACGACGATCACCAGCGCGTTGAAGATCACGCTGGAGAGGATCGCGGTCGCGGGGTTGAGTCGCATGATGTTGAGCGCATCCAGCGCCGGGTAGGTGCTCGCGAACGCCGCGGGGATGATGGCGAAGTACTTGGCGACGTCGTTGGCGATCGAGAAGGTTGTGAGCGAGCCGCGGGTCATGAGGAGCTGCTTGCCGATCTGCACGATCTCGATGAGCTTGGTGGGGTTGCTGTCGAGGTCCACCATGTTGCCGGCTTCCTTCGCGGCTTGCGTGCCGGAGTTCATCGCGACCGCGACGTCGGCCTGGGCGAGCGCGGGGGCGTCGTTGGTGCCGTCGCCGGTCATCGCGACGAGCCGGCCACCCTGCTGGTACTCGCGGATGAGCTTCAGCTTCGCCTCGGGGGTGGCTTGTGCGAGGAAGTCGTCGACGCCCGCCTCCGCGGCGATCGCGGCCGCGGTCACCGGGTTGTCGCCGGTGATCATGACGGTCTTGATGCCCATGCGGCGGAGTTCAGCGAAGCGCTCGGCGATACCGCCCTTCACGATGTCCTTGAGCTCGATGATGCCCAATACCCGGCCCGTGCCGCTGCGCCACTCGGCCACCACCAGCGGCGTGCTGCCGCGCTTCGCGACGTCGTTGATGACCGCGCGGGCCTGGTCGCTGAGTCGGGCCGAGCCGCCGCTGAGCCGATTGAGGTACGAATCGATCGCGTCCGCGGAGCCCTTGCGGATCTGCCGGCCGCTCGCGCCCGCCGCGGCGGAAACGGGGAGGTCCACGCCGCTCATGCGGGTGTTGGCGGTGAAGGGAACGAAGCTCGCGGGGCGGCCCTCGAAGCCCAGGGCCTGCATGTCGCGCTCGCGGATGTTGTACTTCTGCTTCGCGAGCACCACGATGCTCCGGCCCTCGGGCGTCTCGTCCGCGAGCGAGGAGAGCTGGGCCGCGTCCGCGAGTTCCAGCGGGTTCACGCCGTCGACCGCGATGAACTGCGAGGCCATGCGGTTGCCGAAGGTGATGGTGCCGGTCTTGTCGAGCAGCAGCACGTCGACGTCGCCCGCGGCTTCGACGGCCCGGCCGCTGGTGGCGATCACGTTCGCCTGCACGAGCCGGTCCATGCCCGCGATTCGGATCGCCGAGAGGAGCCCGCCGATGGTCGTGGGGATGAGGCATACAAGGAGCGCGACGAGCACCGTGACAGTGATGGGCGCGGCGGTCGATGCGCTGTCCGCGGCGTGCGCCTGCGCGACCGCGTAGATGGAGTACGGCAGCAGCGTGACGCACGCGAGGAGGAAGATCAGCGTGAGCTTCGCGAGCAGGATGTCGAGCGCGATCTCGTTCGGCGTCTTCTGACGCTTGGCGCCTTCAACCATCGCGATCATGCGGTCGAGGAAGCTCTCGCCGGGGTTGCTGCCGATGCGGACGATGATCCAGTCGCTCAGCACCTGCGTGCCGCCGGTGACGCTCGAACGGTCGCCGCCGGCCTCCCGGATGACGGGAGCGGATTCACCAGTCACCGCGGACTCGTTGACGGAGGCGATGCCCTCGACGACTTCGCCATCGCCGGGCACAAGGTCCCCGGCCTCGACGAGCACGATGTCTCCCTTGCGGAGCGTCGCCCCAGAGACCATCGCGGTCTTGAGCGCCTTGATCTCCGTGGCCTTGGTCCTTCCCCCACTGCCCATTCCCCATTGCCCATTGCCCTCCACTTTCTTCGCCTGTACGTCGCGCTTGCTCTTCCGGAGCGATTCGGCCTGCGCCTTGCCGCGGCCTTCGGCCATCGCCTCCGCGAAGTTGGCGAAGAGCACGGTGAACCAGAGCCAGAGCGCGATGACCAGGACGAGCGTCGGTGTGTAGCCACCCACTTCGCCTCGCCCCGCGTACCCAGCGAAGGCGAGGAGCGTGGTGAGAATGCTGACAACCCAGACGACGAACATCACGGGGTTGCGGACCTGCACGCGGGGATCGAGCTTCGCGAACGACGAAGCGATCGCGGGCTTGAGGATGGAGGGGTCGAAGATGGAACGGGACGCACGCGCGGCGGAGGGAGTGGTGCTCATAATGGCAGGAGCATCCGGGGCTCGGGGCGTCGGGGCGATCAGTGGGGCGTAAGGAGGGTCGGTGTGGGCATCAAGCGGGCATAAAGAGCGGGCTTGCGCACCCGTTCATCGCCAGAACACTGCACGCGCGGTTGGGCGTTCCGCGTGCCGGAAGTTGGCCGTGGTATCATCGCGGACGCGCGCCGGAACGGCGGCCGGCGGATCAGCGACCGCCGTCAGCCTCACGTGATGCGCGGATGAACGCCTGACGAGAGCACCATGAAAGCTGTCTTTGCCAAGAACCGACTGGAGGCCTTCAGCGACGGCGTGATCGCGATCATCCTCACGATCATGGTGCTCGAGATCAAGGTGCCGCAACACGCGGAGCGCTTCGCCGATCTCCGCGGGTTGATCCCGGTTTTCTTCAGTTACGTCCTCAGCTTCGTCTATGTCGGCATCTACTGGAACAACCACCACCACATGCTGCACGCGACGCGCGCGGTGACGGGCGGGGTGCTCTGGGCGAATCTGCACCTGCTGTTCTGGCTCTCGCTGACCCCGTTCGTGACCGGGTGGATGGGGCAGAACCACTTCGCCGCGGAACCCACCGCGCTCTACGGCGTGGTGCTGCTGATGTCGGGGGTGGCGTACTTCGTGCTTCAGCGCGTGATCGTGCGCGTGCACGGCAACGAGTCGTTGCTCGCGCGCGCGATCGGGTCCGATGTCAAGGGCAAGGCCTCGCTGGTCATCTATGCGCTCGCGATCGGGCTCTCGTTCGTGCGCCCGTGGATCGCGGGGGCGCTGTACGCGGCGGTCGCGTTGATGTGGTTGGTCCCGGATCGCCGCATCGAGCGTGTTCTGGGGGACGCGAGCGAGGGGCAGGGCACCTCGCCCTGACCGCACGGGGCCACCCTCAGCGTGCGCCGGGCTTCGCGGCCGCTCGGCGGGCATCGTCCAAGATCTCCGCGACGACGACGTTGTACTCGAGGCTCGACAGCGGATCGACAGCGCACTCGCCCCTCACCACCTGGCGGAGGTACGTCCACTCGTTCTCCAAGTGGCCGGGCTTGGGCGGCGGTTTCGAGGTCTTGGCCGTCGCGTTTTCCTCGCGGACCTGGAGGTCGTCCCACTTCGCGGCGTGGAGAGAGCCGCGTTCGGTGTAGACGTCCATCTCTTTGTTGTCGTGGGTCCATGCCCACGACGCCTGGATCACCGCGGTGGCGGTGGGATAGGTCAGGATGATCGTCGCGTCGTCATCGACTCGCGGATAGACGCCGGGCTTGAGCGTGGAGACGCTGGCGGTCACGCTCGTCGGGCGCTGACCGTCCATCAACCAGGTGGAGAGCACCGCGCCGTAGCAGCCAAAGTCCACCACGGCACCTCCGCCGTTCTGCTCGGGATCGGTGAGCCACGCCACGAACTCTGGCGAGCAACCGATTTCCTTGGGGCCCTTGTGCCCATGGCGGAAGACCATGCGCCGGATCGGTGCCCGTTCGCCGGAGTCAACCAGCCGCTTGGCCTCTCGCACCGAGGCGTACCAACTGGTCTCGAAGTTCGTGAGGATCAGCACGCGGTGCTCTCGTGCGAGCGTTTCGAAGCGTTCCGCATCGGCCTTCGAGTACGCGAGGGGCTTCTCGATCAGGAGGTGAACGCCGCGGGGTGCGCACGCCTCCACCGCGGGCAGGTGGTCCTTGATCGAGGACATGACGCTGACGGCTTCTGGCTGGGCAGCGTCGAGCATGGCGGCCGTCGTCGCGTGGTACAGGGCCGGATCGAGCTTCTACTTGGCGGCCAAGCGATCGAAGACGGCACGGTCGGGCTCGGCGATGCCGACGATCTTCAGATCGTCGCGCTGCGAGGCTTGCCAGAGCAGCCCCTCGACATGGCCGTGCACCATTCCGATGATGCCGATCCGCAGCGGGCCTGATGCGGTCGACAGCTTGGGCTTGGTTGGTGGTTCTGACGCCGCGAGAGCGTCAGGGGCCACTCCGGCGAGCGAGCCAACGAGCATGACGATGAAGAACGCAGCAAGCGATGCGCGGCTGAGCATGGGCGCATCGTATCGCACACCGAGTGATGGTCCGCGGATGCGTGTTCCCACTGGGGCCACGTCTGCGGGCAGGTCGCGCCTTGCCGCGCGTGGGCTCGCGACCCCGAAAGCAACCCGGCTCTCTCACACCAACATGCCCACCAACGTCCCACCCGCCGCCTTCGCCACCTTCTTCATCGCCGCGAACTCCTTCCGAAGTCGCTTCTCGTCGTTCGCCCCCTCGATCTCCACCGTGAGATCCCAGTTCGCGTCCTTGGGCGCGCGGGATGCCTTTGTGAAACCCGCCTTCTTCAGCGCGGCCTTGCAGGCCGTCACTTCCTCGGTCGCGATCCCGAAGATGAACGGCATCGCCTCGCCGTGATCCAGCCCCAGGTCTGAATGGTGCCGCAGTCGCCATACGGCGTCCGCGAGGGACATGGCCCGTGGCGGCCCGTAGACCATCTGGAACTCTTCGAGGTCCCACGAGCTCATCCCCTCGTACTTCGCCCTGTGCTCCTTGGCGATCGCGAGCAGTTTGACGACGCGGCGCTTGAGCGCGGCGGCGCTCGCCTTGCCCTTGCAGAAGGCCGTCACCATCGGAGGTCCCTCGACGGTCTTCCACTTCCCCTTGCCCTTCCCGGTGCGAGAGGGGACGTGCGTGGACTCCGTCACCGACTCCTGCTCGGCGGTGACGTACTTCGCCTTGCGCAGCACCCGACCGAGCGCTTTCATGCCTTCGATGTCAGTGGTGCGGAGCGTGAACTCCCACACCCACGGCGCAGTCATGTCGTGGTTGAGGTTTGCTCGCTTGTACTCGAGGTGCCAGTCGACGTTCTCGATCGGATCTTTCGGCGGCGTGGTGCGCACTGGGCGCGTGATCGGTGGGGATTTGCTCATGGAGCCAATGGTAACGAAGCCGTGAACGCCCGGAACGTCGCCGCCGCGAACGGTACGGTCCTCATCTCCGCGCGAGTTGCAGTTGCTCCACGACCGGTCCCAGGGCCAGCGCCGGCACAAATGTGAGCGCGCCCACGATGATCACCACCGCCACCAGCATCAGCACGAAGACCGGTGTGTGCGTCGGCAGCGTGCCGCTGGTTGTCGGCGTCACCTTCTTCGCCGCGAGAGAGCCCGCAACCGCCAGCACGGGAACGATGATCCAGAAGCGGCTGAACCACATGCACAATCCGAGCACGAGGTTGTAGAAGGGTGTGTTCGCGGAGAGACCCGCGAAGGCAGAGCCGTTGTTGTTGGCCGCGCTGCTCATCGCGTAAAGGATCTGGCTGAACCCGTGCGGCCCGGGGTTGCTGGTTGTATGCCCCTCCGGCACCAACACCGCGAGGGCCGTGCCGAGCAGCACGAGCCCGCAGGGCACAAGCACCACCACCGCGGCCATCTTCATCTCGAAGGGCTCGACTTTCTTTCCGAGGTACTCCGGCGTGCGGCCGACCATCAGACCCGCCACGAAGACAGCGACGATCACGAACATGAGCATCCCGTAGAGCCCGGAGCCGACGCCGCCGAAGATCACCTCGCCCAGTTGCATCAGCCACATGGGGATCAGCCCGCCCAGCGGCGTGAAGGAATCGTGCATCGCGTTGACGCTGCCGTTGCTCGCCGCGGTCGTGGCCGCCGCCCACTCGGCGGAGCTCGCGACACCGAAACGGGCCTCCTTGCCTTCCATGTTCCCACCTGTGTGGGCCGCGGAAGGGGCCTGATCGACCATCGGGGTCGCCTGTGTCACTCGGGGGTTGGGCTGAGCCTCGAACCAGTACGTGGCCACGAGCAGCGGGACGAAGATCACGAGCATCGCGCCGAGCACTGCCCATCCCTGCCGTCGGTCCTTCACCATGTCGCCAAACGTGAAGCACAACGCCGCGGGAAGGGCGAGGATCGCGAGGACCTCGAGGAAGTTCGAGAGCGGCGTCGGGTTCTCGAGCGGGTGGGCCGAGTTGACGTTGAAGAATCCACCGCCGTTCGTGCCGAGTTGCTTGATCGCAACCTGCGACGCCGCGGGGCCGAGTGGGATGGTCTGCGTCGCGATCAAGATGCCGTCGGCGGTCTTGAGCGGCACAGTGAGCGTCACCTCCTGCGGAGCGTGGAAGGTCTGCACGACGCCCTGGGAGACGAGCGCCACCGCCAGAACCGCCGACAGCGGCAGGAGCACGTACAGCGTCGCACGCGTCAGGTCGATCCAGCAGTTGCCGATCGTGCTCGAGCTCTTCCGGGCGAGACCGCGGATGAGCGCGACCAGCACGGCGAGTCCGGTCGCGGCGCTCAGGAAGTTCTGCACACC
>JBMOHX010000159.1:0-8609 GCA_049317625.1 Phycisphaerales bacterium | reverse complement strand
GAGCACCGATCGGCCTCGGGCGACCGGGTCGTCCGGTGCGGGGGCGGAGGCGTCGCCGCAGAGGAGAACGAGGTCGGCACCGGCGACGACCTCGGCGGCCTTCTCGGCGGCGCGGCGTTCGTACTCGGGGGCGAACTCGCGGAGCCCCGGCGTGTCGACGAAGCGCACGACGAGGCCGGCGAGGTCGATCAACACACCGACGTGGTCGACGGTGGTTCCGGGCTCGTCCGCGACGACGGCGACCTGGCGACCTGCGAGCGCGTTGAGAAGACTGGACTTTCCCACGTTCGCGGGGCCGATCGCGGCGATCATCGGGGGATCGATCAACCTCCGGAGCGTTCGATCTCGCGCCGTGCGGGGAGCCTCGAGCGAGCGTCCTTCCCAGAGTGCGGGCTGCGCGAGGAGGAGGTCAACCGCCATCGGGCTCGCCGCGCGAGAGAGAGCCGCGAGCATGCGCCGCTCGAGCTCGGTCGCTGCTTCGGGCCAGAGGCACCCGCTGGCGTCGGCGGTATCGATCCCTAGCGCTGAAAGGGCACGGCCCAGCTCGCGGACCACCGCCGGCCCGCCGTGGCACATGAGGTGGGCACAGGTCGGCGACCAGCGGGCCACGATCCCCTCGTCAACGCCGGCGAGGTTTCGCAGGGGCATCGCGCCAACGGGGACCCCGCGTCCCCCGCACACGGCGAGCAGCGCCGAATCAAGTTCGGCTTCGGTTGGAGCGGAAACTTCGAACGCGGCGATCGCGCCTTGGCCCTGAGCGGGCGTGAGCAATCGCCACGAGACGGTCACGGCTCGTCCTCGTCAACCTCGCCCTCGGCGTCGAGTTCCCGCTTGAAGGCCTCGCGGATCCCTACCAGCTGAAGGTCGGCGACGACGTGCTCGACCAGTTCGTCGTTCTCGAAGAGGAGGGCCGCGTCTCCGCCGGTGGCGACGATCTGGGGGTAGGCGCCGTACTCGACCGCGTAGCGCTCGATCATCAGTCGCACCAGCCCCTGGACCGCGCCGATCGCGCCGAGGTTCATGGCGTGGCGTGTGTCCTTTCCGAAGACGCCGCGGGCGGGGTCGGGGCGTTCGATGTCCAGCAGAGGGAGGGCCGAGGTGTGTTCGTGGAGTGACTTGAGCATCATCGCGAGTCCGGGGGCGATGACCCCGCCCTGGAAGGTTCCAACACCATCGACGAAATCGACGGTGACCGCGGTTCCGGCGTCGACGACCACGCAGGCCTGCTCGGCGCGGGCGAACGCGCCCAAGGCGTTGAGAAGGCGGTCCTGACCGACGGTCGAGTCGTCGTCGAGCGCGTGGAGAATGCGGATGTCCAGGTCGACGCCGAATCGCAGCAGGTTCTCGCCGGTGAGGCGATCGGCCACGGCATCAGAGAAGGGGCGATTGACGGTTGACATGACCACGGCGATTCCGTGGTGCCCCTCGGAGGCCTTTCGCACCGCCGCAGCGACCTCGTCCGCGCTGGAGTTCGCGACCGAGAAGGGGTCGGCGAGTTCCTTGCCCTCGAAACGGCCGATGCGGGTTCGGGTATTGCCAACGGCGACGGCGATGAGCGAGAGGTCGTGCATGGGAGAGCATAGTGGCCCTTGGGCATCCCAACCCCTCTACAGTCCCGCCATGCTGGGGTGCAAGGCAGATCAGTCCATCGAGCGGAAGGTCATCGAGGGATTCCAGTTCCCGTTGGGTGTCTATCCCATCGAGGAGATGGCCCCGAAGGCGGGCTATTCGCTGCTCTTTGAGCCGGCGGACGGCGACGACGAGGACGGGGAGTGGGAGGAGTGGCCGGACCGCTACTGCTTCGACGCGGTCGTCTCCTCGCACCGGGTGATCTCGCTGACGCGCGCGCTCCTGTCGATGCTGCCCGGGCGTGTGTACCCGATTCTTGATGTCCTGGGCAACGACGCCCAACGCGAGATCGACCCGTACATCTCCTACGAGTTGCTCGGAACGGATCGGATGATGGACGACATCAGGCGATTCCAGGATTTTTTCTTCGAGGACGGGATGGTCGGGTTCGGCGCGATGAGCGAGGATCCGTTCTTCTACTTCTTCGTCGACGAGCACAAGATCGTGACGATCCGGGCGCAGCCCGAGCTCAAGGAAAAAGTCGAGAGACTGCTGCACGCCTTCGACCTTGAGCAGATGGAAGAGCCCGCGGGGGCCGACGCGGCGGCCCACGAGCACCGGTCGGTGCTGGTCGCGCCGCCCGACGCCCCAGATCTGTTGAGCTTCGAAGAAATCGTTGAGCGGCTGAAGGACGAGTGGCGGCTGCTCCTCAACATCGACCCGGACTCCAACCTGGACGCGGACGGTCAGGACCTGGGGATCACGCCGTGGCGGCTGGTGGTGCGATGCGACTGGGAGCCACCAACGAGGCGGTACGCGGAGGTCATCCTCGATGCGCCGAACCTCCGCACGGCGGAGGAGTTGGCGTTCGACACGTGCGAGATGCTGGCCAAGGCAGATCACTCGGAGTGGGAGAACGCGGTGATCGTTCTCGCGGATCGTCTGCGCGACGAACAGCTGGTGGCGGCGAAGAAGCGGGTGCCCAAGCTCAAGCGCGGGAAGCTCCCGCCCGGCGTGCACGGGGCCCACTGGCTCTCGTAGCATATTCACAGACGACCGGACAAAGTCCGACCTGTCGAGAAATAGACCGGGGGGTCAGTTTGCATCCGGCGGCGAGAGGGATTATCTTCCCACCTTGCCGGAACCGGAATCGGGTCGGGTCGGTAACACTACCGGCTCCCCCAGCCGTCGATCCCCTCGCGGGAAAGGCGGGCGGGCGGAGCAGACTCCTCCGGTCGTCGTGAGCGCGTGGCGTTCACGGCAGCGCAAGCGAGGGCCGCAAGGCCTTCGGACAACTGGAACGGAGTGCCGAACGGCACTTGCAGGACTGCGTGGTGCGGCCCGTCCCGATCGGGCCTGAATCTTTGTCACCGCTGACAGAGGTTGATCGGGGTGGCTGCTGCGATGGAGAATCTCATGACTGGGAACTCGCGTTACGTTCGTTCACTGATCGCCGCCGCGGGCATGCTGACTGGCATTGCCGGCATCGGTAGCCCCGCGTTCGGGCAGACGACCCCGAGCGTGCGAGAGGGCACGGCGACGGCTCAGTTTGAAGCTGCGAAGCAGGCGGCGGCGAACGGCAAGCTCGTTCGCGCCAAGAACATCCTTCAGGGGTTGAACTCCCCGGCCTCAAGCACGTCCCTCTCGGACGACGAGCGGGCTGGGGTGTTGTCCCTGCTGAGCAGGGTGAGCAAGTCCATCAAGGGCCTGAGCCCCTTTGAGGTGAGCCTCCAGACCGCCGAAGAGTGCGTGGCGTCCGGCGACCTTCGCACCGCGGAGCACCACTGCCAGGCGGTGATCGACGCCCCGCGTGCGACCAACACCGAGTCCGCCCGCGCCAACGCGATCCTCGCGGAGGCACGCGTTCAGCAGTCCAGCCTCGCCCCGCTCGCTCCGGGCATGCTCGATTCGGCGATCGCGTCGTTCGAAGGCGAGGACTACGCGGCCGCGAAGAGCTCTCTCGACGCTCTGGTGCGTTCGGGCGTCGCGCTCGACGGCGAGCAGCAGAAGCTTGTCGAGGCCTATCAGAATCAGATTGTGGACCTGGAGCGTGCCAGCGGCCGCCCGTTCCGGATCACCCGCGTCGATGCGGCGATGTTCCAGCCCGGCGTGGTGAAGCGCCGCGAGCCTGCTCCGGCCCCGGCACCTCAGTCCGAGCCGGCCCCGGCCGCGACCCCGACGCCTGCCCCGGCCGCCACTCCGACTCCCGCACCTACTCCGGCCCCGAAGCCGGCCCCGGCCCCCGCCGCGGAGAAGCCTGCGGCGACCAAGCCCGTCGAGGCACCCAAGCCCGCCCCCGCCGCTGAGGTGAAGCCCGTTCCGGCTGCTCCCGCGGCTGCGACCCCGACGGCGCAGCCCGAGCCCGCCCCGGCGGCGGCCCCGGCACCTGCTCAACCGACCGATCCGCTGGAGCAGGCCCGGCTGGTCGAGGCTTCGGCGCAGCTGGCGGAAGCCGATGCGGCCTTCGAAGCCGCCCGGTATTCCGAGGCAAACCGGCGTTACAACGACCTGATCAATCAGTACGGTTCGAGCCTGACCGGCGAGCAGCGGACGCACTGCGAGCAGCGTGTGCGTGAGTGCGCGGCGCGTCAAGGCGCCGGCATGCCGTCCGTGATCGACGGCACGCTCGAATCCCGCAAGCTCGCTCGCGAGGCCGCGGTCACCGAGTACGGCAGCTACCTCGGCGACGCCCGCAAGGCGCTCGAGACCGGCGATCCCGATGCATCGCGGTCGCACCTGTCTTCCGCCCGCCTGCGGATCCGCTCGGCAAGCCAGTACTTTGCTCAGACGGAGAACGAGGCGTTTGAGAAGGAACTCGCCGACCTGAAAGCGGAGATCGACACCAAGGACGCCGAGATCCAGGCCCGCACCCGCGAGGAGCAGGCCCGCCAGCAGAAGCGCGAGGCCGACATCGCCAAGTCTGAGGCGAGCAGCGCCCGCTCCCGCAAGATCGCGGAGGCAATCGGCCGGGTCCGTGCCCTCCAGGCCGAGCAGAAGTACGAGGAAGCCCTGCAGGTGACCGACGAGATCCTGTTCATGGATCCCATCAACCCGACCGGGCTGCTCCTGAAGGACACCCTGACCGACCTCCAGGTTGTGCAGGAGTACCGCGTGCTGGCCCGCCGCAAGCAGCAGGCCGGGGCCCAGTTCCGCGTCGATGCTGAAGAGGCGACCTTTGTCGGACCGGACATCATGAACTACCCCGATGATTGGCCGAAGCTCTCGGCCCGCCGCGGGGAGCCGGTCGCGTTCGCCGATGCGGAGGAGAACCGCCGCACCCTCGCGAAGCTTGAGACCAAGAAGACTCCGGCCGCTCTGGAGAGCACGAAGCTCGAGAAGGCCCTCGAGTTCATCAAGGCGGTGGCCGACGTCGACGTCGATGTCGACTGGAACAGCCTCGATGCAGTCGGGGTGTCGAAGGACACGGACATCTCCCTCTCGCTCTCGAAGGTCTCGATCAAGAGCCTCCTCGACCGGGTGCTGGAGCGTGCGAGCTCGGACCCCGAGTCCGGTGCCGCCTGGACTGTCAAGGACGGGGTCGTCTTCGTCGCCTCGAAGGAAGTGATCGACCGCGAGCGAGTCCTTGCGATCTACGACATCAAGGACCTGCTCGTGATCGTCCCGAACTTCCTCGACGCTCCCGAGTTCAATCTCCAGACCGTCCTCCAGTCCTCGCAGGGCGGCGGCGGTCAGAGCCCCTTCCAGGACAACAACCAGGACCAGGACGATGAGGTGCCTCTCGAGGAGCGCGTCCAGGAAGTCGAAGAAATCATCAGGGCGAACGTCGCTCCCGACAGCTGGGACGACACCGGGACTGTCCAGCAGTTCCAGGGCAACCTGATCATCACGCAGACCCCCGCGAACCACCGCGAGATCCGCGGGCTGCTCTCCAAGCTCCGCGAGCAGCGTTCGATGCAGGTCAGCGTGGAAGCCAGGTTCCTGCTGGTTTCGCAGAGCTTCTTCGAGCAGATCGGCTTTGACCTCGACGTGTACTGGAACGGCGACAACAACCAGGTCCGCGCCGCTCGTCAGGCCGCCCCGGCCCAGAACATCCAGCCCTCCGACTTCTTCGACTTCACCCGCGGCGGCCTCCAGCGCCGCGTGACCGGCTCGGTTCCGCAGGGAACCGGTGGTGCCGCGGGCGGCACCAGCCAGTCGGTCGTTCTGCCCTCGCCGCTCTCGGTGATCGGCACGCCTCAGAACAGCCTGGGCCTCGCTGAGGCTTTGACTGAAGGCGACTTCGCGACCAACATTCTCCAGCAGGCCCCTGCCCTGGGCATCGGCGGCCAGTTCCTCGACGACATCCAGGTGGACTTCCTCATCAAGGCGACCCAGGCGGACCGCCGCACGGTCACCCTGACGGCTCCTCGCCTCACGTTCACCAACAGCCAGCGTGCGTGGGTGGCGGTTGCGACGCAGATCGCCTTCGTCAGCGATCTCCAGCCCACCGTCAGCGAATCCGCGGTCGGCTTCGACCCGGACCTCGACGTGGTCAGCGAGGGCGTGGTGCTCGACGTCGAAGGCACCGTTTCCGCGGACCGCCGCTACGTCTTCCTGACCGTGCGTACCGCGGTGTCGAAGATCGAGGGCTTCAACAGCGTCGGCGTCACGGCGATCGCGGGCGGTCAGCTTGTGAACTCCTCTGACACGGCCTCCTTCATCCAGACCCCCACCGTCACGGTCACGCAGGTCAAGACCTCGGTCACCGTGCCGGACCAGGGCACGATCCTTCTCGGCGGCCAGCGCCTGATCACCGAGAGCCAGGTCGAGACCGGCGTCCCGGTGCTCTCCAAGATCCCGATCCTCAACCGCTTCTTCACCAACCGCACCGAAACGAAGGACGAGCAGACCCTGCTGATCCTGATCAAGCCCACCGTCCTGATCCAGACCGAGGAAGAAGAGCGGCACTTCCCGGGCCTCGAAGAGACCCTGAAGTTCGGCGGCCGCTGAATCTCGAGTCGATTCGCAACGCTTTCGCCCCACGCGGCCCGGTTCTTGCCGGGCCGCGTGCTTTTGGCGGACCCTGTTCCTAGGATGGTCCGCCGATTCCACGGCTCCCCGCAAGTGCCCCACGGAGAACGCCTGCAATGCCGCCCGCCGACTCCCGCATCCGTGTCAAGCGTCAGGACACCATCACGCAGGTCGAGTTCATCGACCGCAACATACTCGACGAGGCGAACATCAAGATGATCGAGGAGGACCTGCTCCGCCTCGTCGACGCCGAGCAGTCGCCGCGATTGCTCATCTCCTTCGCCAACGTGGAGCACCTCTCCTCCGCCGCGCTGGGCACGCTGATCACTGTGAACAACAGGATCAAGAGCCGGGGCGGCCAGCTCCGCCTCGCCAACATCGACCCGCAGATCTACGACGTGTTCGTGATCACCCGCCTGAACAAGCTCTTCGAGATTCACCAGTCGACCTCGGAAGCCTTCAAGTCGTTCTCATGATCACGAGCACGCCGCGCAGACCGCGCATGGAAGTTCACGAGCCCACCCCCTCGGCCGCCGCACCCGTCACGCTCCTCGTGCGGAATGTGCCGGCAGAGATTTCGAACCTTCAGGACCAGATCGCCGCTGCCGCGGCGGTGCTTGGATACCCGAAGGCGTCGCTGTTCGCGCTCCGCCTTGCCGTGCAGGAAGCGGTCTCGAACGCATTCCGCCACGGACACCGGAACCTGCCCACCGACGAACCGATCACGGTCGGGTTCGAGGTCACGCAGGACCGGGTCCGCGTCGCCGTCGAAGACCACGGGCCGGGTTTCGATCCGGCGACGATACCCGACCCGACTCTCGAGCCCAACCTCGAAGCGACCTCGGGCCGGGGCCTCTTCCTGATCCGCGCGTACATGGCCGAGGTTTCGTACAACTCGCGCGGCAACAGAATTGCAATGGTCTACGCTCGGCCTTCCTGAGCGCGCACCGAACGAACCAAAAGAGAGAGCGGCGACTCCAGTTGGGTCGCCGCTCGTCTGTTGGCTCTGTGCTTGTCGCGGCCGGGGGGCTCGGTACCGCTCGCGTCAGTTCGCAACGCCCTTCAGCCGGTCGATGATCGCCGGATCACACCCCGCGGCGGCGGCCTTGTCGAACATGCTCGCGGCCAGGTTGAGCCGGCCCTCAGACTGCATCAGCACGCCCACCAACAACCAGGCGGAGCCCGTGTCGTGGGCGTTGGCGTACTGCGAGGCCCGGACCACCAGGTCTCTGAGCTCGGTGTTGTTGAGGCCGAGCTCGTAGCGATTCAGCGGGTCGCCGGCCAGGCCGGCGTCGGTGGAGTAGGCCATCCGCATCACGGCCGCGGCGTCGTCAGGGTTGCGGGCCGAGAGCAGCGCCACCGAGAGCCACCTCATCGCCTTGCCGTCCGAAGGATTCTCGCGAACATACGCGCGGAGCCAGTCGACGGCCGCGTCGTAGCGACCGGCCTGCATCGCCTCGACAGCGCGATCGAGTTCGGTCGAGTCGGTCACGGTCTCCTGCTCCGCCGGAACCGCGGGGAGGGACATCGTCGCACCCGTGACCAGGCCCGCGTTCAGGTTCGGGTCGTAAACGCCCGACCCGGTGCCGATGATGGTCGTGTTGTTCACGTACGTCGCGGGGAACCAGCGGGAAGATCCCACGATGACGCTCGGCCGGTTCCACAGCAGCGAAGATCCGTACGCGGGGACGCACGTCGTGTACGCCGGGACCACGAGCGGCGAGTAGCCGATGTTGAGAGCGAAGCTGTCGTTCCAGGACGAGTAGCGGAAGCCGAAGCCGCTCCAACTCGACCACGAGTACCGCCACGAGGGGTGGTACGACGTCACGATCAGGTTGTCGTAGGGGTCGCACCAGTAGCTTCGCCTGCACCAGCCGCTGCTGGGCCGGTAGTACCAGTAGTCGTCGCAGCCCCAACCGAGCACGACGCGGGAACGAACGGGGACGTACACCACAGGCCTGCGCCAGCAACCGTCGTCCCACCCGTACCAGCGGTGATGGCCGCGCCGATCCCAGTCATGATCGCGGTCACGGTCCCAATCCCGGCGGTGGTCGCGGTCGCCGCCGCGG
>JBMOHX010000158.1:0-8613 GCA_049317625.1 Phycisphaerales bacterium | reverse complement strand
ATGGAGCCGCCCGTGAAGATCTCTACCGCCGAGCTGCGGGCACCGAAGCCGGCAACGCCCCCGAAGTACGAACTGATCGGGCTGAAGAGCGACCCGGGTGTCTCGAACTCGTTGGGCAGGTTGACCTGCGCCAGAGCCCCGCTCGCGACGGACAGTGCAAGAACAGCGGCTTTCATGCTGTGCCTCCAGTCAGAAGTGATCGAATCCGCCCGCTCGGTGCGGGCCTGAAAGCCCCCCGTCACGCTGTTCACGCGACCGAGAGCAGCGCGGGTCTCGTGCCCCGCGCGGGAAGGACTTACCGGTAGGTGCCGATGAGGCTGCCGACCGTGATGGTGTCGCCGACGTTGATGTGAGGGAAGTCGACCGGGAGCGGCGGCTCTTCGTCGTGGGGGTTGTCGTCCACCACCACCGTGCGGAACTCGAGCTCCGCGTTGCCCAGGTTGTTCGCGATGATCGTGCCGAACAGATTGCCGTTCACGAAGATCTCGTACGACGCGCCGGGCACCCCGTCCTCGATCGAGACGTTGAACCGCTGCACGAGCGTGTCGCCCACGATGCGCTCGCGGTACACGGATTTCGCGGAGAACGCATCACGAGCGCCCATGCGGGCGAGCACCCGGTAGTCCGCGGCGTTGGCCTCCGAGGCCATCGTTCCGAACAGGCCGCAGATCGCAGCGGCAACCAAAGAGAAGTTCTTCAACATGACATTCCTTTCAAAAGTGTGCGAGACGAAACGGCTCCGGATCGGTTCCTGTCGTTCGGCCGCGGAGCCCAGCGGTCGCTCAGAGGACCGATCCGCTGGTGCATGCGACGAGTCGGTTGCCCGTCTGTCAAACACGCCGGTGTTTCGACGCGTGTCCCGGCGGGGCCGAGAACTGGGCCGCGTCCTCGGTCTTCACAAGAACCGTGAGAGCCCCCGCCCGTCGTCATCGCATAACGTGATACGCAATGACAGCGCCCACCCCATCCCAGCCGCAGGACCGCCCTCCCGATGGCCCCCCCCCCGTCCACGGGTACGTCACCCAGCTCCTCGCCGACGCCCAGCGCGGCGACTCTGGCGCAACCAACGAGCTCTTTCCGATCGTGTACGACGAACTCCGCAGGCTCGCCGCGGGCCTCATACGCGACGAAGGCCGGGCGCACACTCTTCAGGCCACCGCCCTCGTCCACGAGGCGTACATGCGTCTCGTCGGTCCTGAGCAGACGCCCTGGGAGAACCGCGCTCACTTCTTCGGTGCCGCCGCTCAGGCGATCCGCCGCATCCTCATCGACCACGCCCGCTCCAAGCTCCGCATCAAGCGAGGCGGCGGTGCCAAGCCCATCCCGCTCGACGACTCACTGGCCCTCAGTCTTGAGTCTCCCGAGAGCCTCATCGATCTCGACCGTGCCCTCGCCCGCCTTGCTCTAGTCTCTCCGCTCAAGGCCAAGGTCGTTGAACTGCGCTTCTTCGCCGGTCTCACCGTCGAGCAAACCGCCCTCGCCATGCAGGTCTCGCCCAGTACCGTGGCACGCGATTGGCAGTTCGCCCGCGTCTGGCTCCACCGGGAACTCGAGCGAGAATTGTTGGAGGAGTCGTGACCCACACGCCCGGTGAAACCTCATCCGGCGAGCCGGCCCAACCGCTCTTCGACCGCGCCGAACAGGTCTTCTTCGAAGTCGCGGCCCTCGCTCCCTCCGACCGCGCGCAGGCCGTCTCCCGACTCTGCAAGGGAGATCCCGCGCTCGAGCGCGAAGTCCTGGCGCTCGTCGCTTCGGCCGAGCGCATGGGCGCGTTCCTCGACAAGCCGGTGCTCGGTCGCGAGTTCGACGACCTTTCCGCCGCCAGCCGCGCACACGAAGCCCCCGACGACCTCGTCGGCGCGACCCTTGGTCACTTCACCATCGAAGCACGCCTCGCGTCCGGAGGCATGGGCACCGTGTACGTCGCGCGCCGCTCCGACGAGCAGTTCCGCCAGCGCGTCGCGATCAAGGTCGTCAAACGCGGCCTCGATTCGGAGGAGATCCTCCGTCGCTTCGCCGAAGAACGCCACGCCCTCGCCAGCCTCGATCATCCCAACATCGCCCGCCTCCTCGACGCAGGCGTCACCACCGATCACCGTCCCTACCTCGTCATGGAGTACGTGGACGGCGAACCCATCGACGAGTACTGCGACCGTCGCCGCCTCAGCGTGCGTCAGCGCCTCGATCTTTTCCGCTCGGTCTGCGAAGCCGTTCACGCCGCGCACCGGTGCCTCATCGTCCACCGCGACCTCAAGCCCGGCAACATCCTCGTCACCTCCGCCGGCGTCCCCAAGCTCCTGGATTTCGGCATCGCCAAGGTCCTCGATCCCGAACTCCGCACCCGAGACACCCTCGCCACCGAACGTCGCCTCACCCCCGAGTACGCCAGCCCCGAGCAGGTGCAGGGCCAGCCCGTCACCACCGCGAGCGATGTCTATTCGCTGGGAGTCATCCTCTACGAGCTCCTGACCGGCGTCCGCCCATACGGATTCGTCCACCGTTCCACCGACGAGGTGCGCAAGGTCGTCTGCCACCTGCTCCCCCAGGCCCCGAGCCGGGCCGTTACCGTTCGCGTCGAGCGCCTCCGGCAAACCACATCGCCCGCCGCCGTTGAGCCGCCCTCCGCGCAGCCCGTCACCTCCGGCCCCGGCCCTAACCATCCCAAGACCCACGGGGTCACCTCCACGCGACTCCGGGGCATCCTGCGCGGCGACATCGACAACATCGTGCTCATGGCGCTCCGCAAGGAACCCCAGCGCCGCTACGCATCAGCAGAACAGATGGCCGCCGATCTCGGCCGCTTCCTCACCGGCATGCCCGTCTCCGCGCGAGGCGACACCTGGTCCTACCGCACCCGCAAGTTCATCCGCCGCCATCGCTTCGCCGTCGCCGGCGCGACGCTCGCCGTTGTGATGTTGGTCGCGGGGCTCTTCCACACCCTCCGTCAGAACGCGATGATCTCCCGCCAACGCGATGAACTGCTCGTGACCAACAGCAGCCTCGCGGACACCCGCGAGTTCCTTGTGTCGGTGCTCGGCGGCGCTCAGTCCTCCGGCCTCGGGCCAAACGCAACACTCCGCGACGTCCTCCTTGACGCCGATCGGCTCATTCAAACCTCGCCACCATCCGATCCACGCACGCTCGCCGCGGCGAGGCAGGCGATCGGCGTTTCCATGATGACCCTCGGTCTCGTCGACCAGGCCCGTCCGCTCCTCGACGCCACGGTCGACCAGTTCTCCGCTCTGCCCGCGGACAGCGAAGTCCGCCTCAGCGCCGAGTTCGAACGCGCGCAGCTCCTGTATTACGAGAACAAGCCCGCCGAGGCCGAGCCCATCCTCCGCGCGCTGCTCGTTCGCGAGCGAGCCCGCGCCGCTGGAAGGCACACCGTGCGCGAAGGGGACGTGCTCAACGCGATCGGCACCTGCCTCCGCGCCATGGGCAAGGCCGACGAAGCCCTCGCCGTTCACGCCGAAGCCCTTCCCATCCGGACGGCAACATCCGGTGCCCGCAGCCTCAAGGTGGCCGAAACCCTGAACAACATCGGGACCGCGCGTTTCTCAAAGCTCGATTTCGCGGGCGCGGCCCAGGGGCTCTCCGAATCGCTCGCCCTCCGCGAGTCGATCCTCCGGCCCGATCACGCGATGGTCGTTGCGACGCGCAACAACCTCGGGCTCGCGCTGCTCCGCGCGGGCGACGCCGCCGCCGCGCTCCCTCAGCTGCAGAAGGCCGCGGACCTTTGGCCCAGCGCGTACGGCCCGGACCACCCGGGGCAGTCAGGAGTGCTGACCTCACTCGCCCAGGCGCAGCGCTCGCTCGGTCGTTTCGACGACGCCCTCGCCGCGCTCAACCTCGCGGCCGGTTGGCACGAGTCCCACTCGCCGGAGTCCTCTCCTGCGCGTCACGCGGTGCAGGCCAACATCGGCGTCACCCTCGCGCTCAAGGGCGAGTGCGCCGAGGCCGTCAAGCTCATCGAGGCCCAGCTCCCCGCGCTCGAAGCGGCGAAGGGCATGACCGGCATCCTCGACCAGTGCTACCAAGCCTTGGCCGAGTGCTACGACAAGCTGGGGAACACCGCCGCGGCCGAATCGGCCAGGGCACGCCGCAAGCCCGCGCACTAGCGCCGGCGACGCATCAACAACGGCAAACCAGCGAACACAAGGCCCGCGCCGGGCGCAGGGATCGTGAAGTTGAAGGTGTACTCGCCCGCCTCGCTCGCGGCGTCGCCGGTGAGTTCAACCCGATACAGGATCTCGTACGTGCCCGGAGTCAGCACCCCGGAGTGGTTGATCCACTGCGGCGCATCCCGCTCGTCGATCCTGATCTCCGCGTTCTCGTTCCCGCCCACGAGCGCCGAGAGCTCAACCTGAAACTCGTCGTTCGGGTTCGTGCTCGGCCTCGGGCTCACGATCAGCGAGAAGGGAGTGTTCTGCGTGACTTCAAAGCTCACAAGGATCGTTGCCGCGGCTTCGCCGAAGACAGCTTCCGGCCGCCCGCCGACGAGCCCGATGCCGCCCGATGCGCCGAGCGATCCGAACGCGCGGATCGCGTTCGGATCCAGGATGCAGTTGATGGTCGAGTCCGCGGTGTTCACGCCGGCACCACCGCCAGACAGCGGGAACTCGACGCTCGCCGAGGCGACCTCGGCGAAGAGCCCAAAGTCCGCCGCCTGGCGTGAGACCGCGTTGCCGTCGAACGAGGTCAACGCGGTGATCTCTCTCGCTTGGGACAGGAACGTCACGTCCGCGTGCGCACCGCCCGCGACAGCAGCCAACAAACCCGCCATGAAGGACGAACGAACCATCATGCGCAATCTCCACTTCCGCGAGAGTGACCGTCGTCTGCCCGTGGAAAGTACCAGCACCCGTCCTGCGGGAGTGCCCGGTACAGCATGCGCCATTATGTCACTGATGCCACCAAAGAAGTCCGACGCCAAGCCCAATTCTCGATGGAGGGGCCCGAAAACCCGGTCTTTCCCGTCGGGAACAACGCCTTGGAGGGGGTGGGTCTCCGCCGATCATCTCACGGGGCTCTTGGTGAGGGCCCATGTTCCGGCAGAGTTTGTACGGCCGGAACGCTGTCGGATACGCTCATCGATCTGGAGGTAGGATGACCGACACCGGCGAACAGCAAGAAGCGGATGGAAGTCAGGCTCCCGACGCGACCGGTCCGATGGGCCAAGGCCCCTACGAGGTTCGTGACGGCGATTGCATCAACAGCATCGCGGCGGCGCATGGGCACTTCTGGGAGCGAATCTGGAACGACAACGCGAACGTCGATCTGCGAGACAACCGGAAGAACGCCGACCTGCTGCTCCCCGGCGACCTGCTCACCATTCCGCTGATTGAAGAGGGTTCGTTTGACGGCGCGACGGAGCAGCGACACCGGTTCCGCCGCAAGGGCGTGCCGGTTCAGTTGGTGATCCGCGTGCTCACCGCGGGCCGAGACGACCGGTCGTACACCGTTGATCCGACGAGCAACAAGCCCTGGGAGTACAACGACCTTTCGGTGGACAGCGGCGACCCGCCCGAGCCTGAGCCCGAAGCGAACCAACCCTTCAAGCTGGAGATCGACGGCGTTCTCTTCAGCGGGAACACCGACGGCGACGGCTTCGTGCGGCAGAGCATCCCGCCCGGCGCGGGCACCGGCCGCCTCACGATCCGCCCGGGACAGCCCGACGAACGCGTCTTCGAGCTCATGCTCGGTCGGATGAACCCGGTCACGGAGCCCATCGGTGCCGCGAAGCGGTTGCACAACCTGGGGTACTGGTGCGAGATCTCCGAGCAGTGGACCGACAGCCTCGGCGCGGCGCTCCGGCAGTTTCAAGTGGATTCGGAGCTCGAAGCCCACGGCCTTCTGAACCAAGCGACTCAAGACGCGCTCCGGAAAGCCTACGGAAGCTGAGCGACACAACGAACCTCAGGAGTGAACCTCGGTGCCCACGACCAAGATCAAGATCACCTTCGGCGACGTCGCCTGCCCGCCGAGCGCCAACGTCTGGGGGAAGCAGAAGTGGACCTTCAGTTCGATCATCGACGGCACAAAGGTCGGGAGCGACACGCGGAAGTACGACATGCAGGCCGGCGGATACGCGATGCTCGGCGACGAGCAGCGGTCCAGAGAGATCGACGTCTCCGCGAAGAACGCCGGCGATTCTGTCGAGGCGGTGTTCAAGGTGACGAACAAGGCCGCCACGGGCGATGTGAGCCAGGGCGAGGTCCGCGCCAAGTTCAATCACCCCTTCGATACCGAGATGGATCAGGTGCTGGACGGGAGCCCGGTCGGCGCTCCCGCGCCGGCCTCGGTCTTCCGAGTCGCGGTCCGCATGGAGATCACCGGCGATACTCCCTCGCCGACGCCGCCCTCGGGCGCACCGGTCGGCAAGTCCGGCAGCGGCGACACCTCGAACACGGTGAGCAAGTCTGTCCCCCCGCTGCGGGTCGAGATCTGCCCCGTCGTGCCGGTGATGCAGCCGGATCAGTTGCCCCCACGTCCGAAGCTGCCTGTCACCGTCCGCCACGGGCGGTACACCGCGGACTCGAAGGCGATCGCGTTGACCGGGACGCCAGCGCTGAACTCGCTCGCGAACCCTTCCGTGATCCCGGTGCTCAAGCCGTCCGACCCGGAGTTTGTGAACCGCGTCGCGCGGCTCGCGGTGACGTACCTTCGTCCCCACGACCTTGATCTCTCCAAGCTCTTCTGGGTCGTGAAGAGCGGGCCCGTCAAACTCTTCGGCGTGTTGTCGGGATCACTGAGCGTGCTCGCCTACGCCACCGCCGAATCCCCCAACCCCGCCGAGATCGAGCTGCGCTACGGCGGCGAGAAGGGGGAAGCGATCGCGCTCTTCCGCGCGTGGGCGGCGCCCATCAAGTTCATCCCGATTCGCGCCACGATTGTCGTCGGTACCAACGCCGGCGCGACCCCGCGCGCGACCGCCGCCGATGTCAAGAAGCACATCGACCTTGCCAACACGCTGATGCTGCAGGCGGGGCTGCTCTTTGTGCCCGACCCCGACACCCGTACCTGGGACGGTGCCGTTGCCGATCCCACCTCGCCGGGCATGTACGTCTTGAAGACGACCGACGACAGCATGACCGTCGGCGTGGCGAGCAACATCCCGCCGCACCCGATGCGTCTCAACTTCCGCCCCGGCGCCATGCACCTCTGCTACGTGAAGTCGCTCAGCAGCCCGACCGCGGTGGGCGTCGGCACCGACCGCCCGGGACTCCCGGGCACCGACGTCTCGCTCGACGGGACTCCCAGCACATCCTGGCTCCCGCCGACGGGCGTCAAGCCCGACGCCGACGCGGGGTCGGTCACGATGAAGACCATGAACGCGTCGAACGACCGCAACAGTCAGCCTGATCTCGACTACATCACCGAACGCAAGAAGGTCGATCCGACCTTCACCGACGCATCGATCAAGCAGCTCTACGGCTGCATCATGCCCGACTACGCCGATCCTTCCGACCCCGACTGGCCGCAGACTCTCGCCCACGAAGTCGGTCACTGCATGGGACTTCGGCACCGCGGCAACCCGCAAACCGTGCCCGCCGAGGGCAAGCTCGGCGGCAACGACGGCGTCAACGGTGCCGGCGGCAAGGGCCACCCGTGGCGCGAGAACGTCATGTCCTACGGCTACACGCTGAGCCAGGACTTTGACCTCATCCAGACACAGCTGCTCCGCAAGCACCCCTGCGTCGTCGCGGTCCTCCCCAAGCCGGGGCCGAACCCTCAGCCCGAGACCGAGTCTCCACTCAAGGAACTCCAGGCTCTCCTCGGCGTCCCCGTCACCGACGTCTGGGACCCCGCGACCGAAGAGGCCGCCTCGAAGAACATGGTTCGTTACGGCTCGACCGGTGACATCGTCGCCTGGGTCCAGAGGCGACTCACCGCACTCGGCACCGAGTGCGGACCGGTCGACGGCATCAGCGGCTCGAAGACCGTCGGCGGCATCAAGTCGTGGCAAGGTGCCCATCCTCCGCTCGAAAGCGACGGGGTCGCCGGCCCACGCACCATGCAGTCACTGGCCGAAGCCACATGACGATTCAGCGACGCGACATCCCCGGCCTTCCGCACGCCGCCCTTCGCGTCGCCGCCGTCTTCGTGATCGCTTCGCTCCCACTCGCCGGCGGCTGCGACCAACGCGCCGGTGCGCCAGATTCCAACACCGCGATCCCTCCTTCACCCGCCATCCATCAAGAAAAGCCCCGTGAGATCCCCCCGCAGGAGGCTCAACCCATGACGAACCCGCCCACCTCTCCCGCCTCCGCTCAGGACGACGCTTACCAGGAAGCCCTGCACGACGCCGCCAGCACCGACCCCGCACGCCACGCCGCGCTCCGCGCCAGGCTCACAGATCCGGCCTTCCTCGGACAACTCGACACCGCGGCGGACTATCAAGCGCCCGCGCGCACGCTCCGTATCGCGGGTGTGCTCAAAGAACTCATCGACAACCGCACGCCCGTCTCCGATGAGACCCTCAACACCCTCGCCTCCAACGCCGAGTTCGTCTCGGTCTACGCGCGACAAGACCTCGCGATCCGCGCGATGGCCTACGTTCGCCCCGCCTCGAAGGAGGCCGTCGAACTCTGGAAAGTGCACTCAACGCCCAAG
>JBMOHX010000157.1:0-8631 GCA_049317625.1 Phycisphaerales bacterium | reverse complement strand
ATCACCCGCCGGCTCGAGGCCGGGGCGGTGGGGGAGTATCTGCGCCGTTTCTCCGAATCGGGTCGGCTGGTCGTCGCCGAGGCACCCGGAGCTTTCGAACTCCCGACGCTCGCTCATGCCGCGGCCGCCTCGGGGCATTTCGACGCCGTCGTGTGCCTCGGATGCGTCATCAAGGGCGAAACCTCGCACGACGTCTACATCTCGCACGCGATTTCACACGCGATCGCCATGATCCCCCTCCAGACCGGCGTGCCCGTCGCCTTCGGCGTGCTCACGGTCGATACGCCTGAGCAGGCCGTCGATCGCGCCGGCGGCGTGCACGGAAACAAGGGCGAAGAAGCGATGATCGCCGCGTTGGAAACTCTCGCGGCCGCGGCGGCGCTGCGGCAGGGGTTCCCGTACTCCCTGGGCTGCCGCCCTCAAGACAAAGCCCAGGCCCCATCCTCATGACCAACGCCACCCCCCACGAAGTTCGCCGGCTCGCCTTCCAGACGCTCTTTCAACTCGACGTCCGCGGCGACCTCGACGCGGATCTCGTCAAGGACTCGTTGGAAGCCCTCGAAGGATTCTCGGCCCGCGATCGTCGGAGGGCCTTCGATCTAGCCGCGGCCGCCTACGCGGCCCGGCGTGAGGCCGACAAGGCGATGGAGGCGCTCGCGCCCGGCTGGCCCGCTCACCGACAGCCCGCGGTCGACCGCGCCATCCTGCGGCTCGCGCACCAGGAACTGCACAGCGGGAAGGTGCACCCCAAGATCATCGTCGACGAGGCCATCGAACTCGCGAAGGAGTTCTCGACAGACCGCTCCCCGGCGTTCGTCAACGGGCTGCTCGACAAGGTGCTGAAGCAGGTGCTGCCCGCGTGGGAAGCCGCCCACGGTTCCGGCGTCCGACCCGAGGCGTTGCCCGAGGTTCCGGAACAGACTGACTCGTCCGACCAGGCCGACACTACGGAACAAGCTTAGCCAGCATGTCGTTTCTCAAGAACATCTTCGGGAAGCTCAAGCAGGGTCTCGAGAAAACCCGCGAGGCGTTCGTCACCGGCGTCAAGAGCATCCGCAACCTGCTCACCGGCCGGAAGCTCGACGATGCGCTTATCGCCGAGCTCGAGCACCGCCTGATCCAGGCCGACGTGGGCCCGAAGACGACAGCTCGCCTCATCGACGGCATCCGCAAGGACTTCCTCGACGGCAAGCTGACCACCGGCGATCAAGTCGTCGAGTACATGAAGTCCGAACTCAAGCGGATGTGGCCGGCGCAAGACCGGACGCTCCGCTTCGCGCCGACAGGCCCCACGGTCATTCTCATGACCGGGGTCAACGGCGTCGGAAAGACGACTTCCATCGCCAAACTTTGCCAGGTCTTCCGCGCTCAGGGCAAAACCGTCCTGCTCGGCGCGTGCGACACCTTCCGCGCCGGGGCAGTGCGGCAACTCGAGATCTGGTCCGAGCGGCTGGGCGTGCAAGTGGTCAAGGGCGCGCAAGGCGGAGATCCCGCCGCCGTCGCATACGACGCCTGCACCGCGGCGAAGGCGCGGGGTGTTGACGTCCTCATTCTGGACACCGCGGGGCGGCTTCAGACGCAGGACCCCTTGATGCGGCAGTTGACCAAGATCCGCACCGTCGTCTCGAAGCAGATCGAGGGCGGCCCGCACGAAGTGTTCCTGGTGCTCGATGCCACCAGCGGCCAGAACGCCCTCCGCCAGGCGGAGGAGTTCAACCGCGCGACCGGCGTCACGGGGATCTTCCTCGCGAAGCTCGACGGCACGGCCAAGGGCGGCATCGTGATCGCGGTAAAAGACGTCACGGACATCCCGGTCAAGTTCATCGGCGTTGGGGAAACCCCGGACGACGTCCAAACATTCGATCCCGATGCCTTCGTTGACGCCCTCTTTGCGGCGGACGATCCCTCCTGACGCATCATGGATCGTCCCGGATTCCCGTTCCGTGACCCCCAGTCATATCTCCTTCGAGGCCATCAGACCATGACAAACCGCGTTCACCTCGCCTCTCTGCTCGCCGCCGCCGGTGCCACCGCAACCCTCGCGGGATCCGTCGCGGCGCAGGTTCAGCCCAACGCGGGCATGCTCCGCTGGCCGGACGTGGGCCGCACGCAGATCTGCTTCGTGTACGCGAACGACATCTGGATGGTGCCCAAGCAGGGCGGCGTCGCGACTCCGGTGGCGAGCCCCCAGGGGCAGGAGTCGTTCCCGCGGTTCAGCCCAGACGAGTCGACGATCGCGTTCGTGGGCAACTACGAGGGCGGGCGGGACCTGTACACGGTGCCGGTGAGCGGGGGAGTCGCGACGCGCGTGACCTACCACCCGATGGCCGAGACCTTGTGCGATTGGTCGCCCCAAGGCGGGTTAATCTTCATGGGCAACGGCCTCGCGGGGTTGTCGCGCCAGTCGCAGTTGCTCTGGACGAGCGCGGCGGGAGGACTCCCCTCGAAGCTGCCCGTCCCCTACGCCGGTTTCGGTTCCATCTCGCCCGACGGCCAGTGGCTCGCGTACACCCCGCATTCGACCGACAACCGAACCTGGAAGCGCTACCGCGGCGGCATGGCCACCGACATCTGGCTGTTCAATCTCCGGGACAACTCGGCGAAGAAGATCACCGACTGGGAAGGCACCGACACCCTCCCGATGTGGGTTCCTGGCGGTGACGGCAAGGTGCTCTACTACCTGTCCGACAACGGGCCCGAGCACCGCCTGAACATCTGGAAGTACGACGTCGCATCGGGCGCCCGCACGCAGGTCACCCAGTACAAGGACTACGACGTGCGTTGGCCTTCGATCGGCCCGGGCAACGGCAAGGGCGAGATCGTTTTCCAGTACGGCGCCGAGCTGCGCCTCCTCGACCTCGCGTCGGGCAAAGACTCGGTTGTGAAAGTCACGATCCCCGGTGATCGCCCCTCCGTGCGCCCGCGCGCCGTAGACGCCTCCGAGACCATCGGCGGCGCGGGCATCTCCCCTTCAGGCAAGCGCGTTGTTGTCGAAGGCCGCGGCGACATCTGGACCGTTCCGGCCAAGGAAGGCATCACTCGAAACCTGACGCGGTCGGCGGGCGTCTTCGAGCGCGATCCTGCCTGGTCGCCCGACGGCAAGTGGATCGCGTACTTCTCCGACGAGTCCGGCGAGTACGAGCTGTGGGTGCGGTCGTCTGACGCGAAGCCCCCCGAAGAGAAGAAGGACGACAAGGCCGAAGCCAAGAAAGACGACGACAAGCCCGACGCGGACAAGAAAGAGAGCGCGAAGGCCGCAGAACCCAAGGCCGAACCCAAGCCCGCTCCGGTTGCGCCCCGCAAGCTCACCACGCTCGGTCCCGGGTTCCGCTACAGCCCCGTGTGGAGCCCAGACTCGAAGCACATCGCGTTCACCGACAAGGCCGGCGGCCTCCACCTCGTCAACGTCGAGACCGGCGAACTCAAGACCATCGCCACCGATCCGTGGGCAGGCACCCCGACCGTCTCGTGGTCGCACGACTCCAACTGGATCGCCTACGACCTCGCGGATCCGAACACCACCAACGGCGGGATCTGGTTGTACAACGTCAAGGAAGGCAAGGCCACTCAGGTCGTGAGCCAGATGTTCAGCTGCGCTAACCCCGCCTTCGACTCCAAGGGCGACTGGTTGTTCTTCAAGTCGCGGCGCGCCGTGGGCTCGCCCATCTACTCGGATCTCGACGGCACTTACGTCTACACGAACAACGAGGTCCTGATGGCCGCGCCGCTCCGCGCCGACGTCAAGAACCCCTGGGCACCGAAGGTCGACGAGGAGTCCTTCAAGAAGGACGAGCCGAAGAAGGACGACAAGAAAGACGAAGCCAAGAAGGACGACGCAAAGAAGCCCGATCAGCCCAAGGACGACAAACCGGCCGAGACCGCCGCGGCCGACGACGGTGTGACCGGCACCTGGGTCGGGACCGCCAACGGCGCCGGCGAGGGCATCCCGGCCACTGGAATCCCCTTCACGTTCATGCTCAAGCTCGGTGCCGACGGCACCCTTACCGGCACGACCGTGTCGGCCATGGGACAGGGCACGATCAGCGGCGGCTCGTACAACAAGGACAACGGTTCGTTCACCCTCACGATCTCGATGGGTGACACCGTCGCGAACGTCGAGGGCACCCTCAAGGACGGCGAGCTCGACGCCAAGTGGCAGGCGGGCGACTCCAAGGGCACAATGACCGCCAAGCGCAAGGCCAAGAAGTCCGGCGACGCGTCGGAGCAATCCGGCGATGCCGACACGAAGGCCAAGGACGAGGCGAAGAAAGAGGTCAAGATCGATCTCGACGGCTTCGAGCGTCGCGCGATCACACTCCCCGTTGCGCCGGGCAGCTTCGGCCGCGTCGCCGGCCTCGACGGCAAGCTGATTTACGTTCGTGGCGAGACTCGTGGCGCCGCAGGCCCCGGTGGGATCAAACTCTTCGATCTCTCTGACGACACAAAGGAAGAGAAGAGCGTGACCGCCGGCAACGGGTTCACCCTCTCCGCCGACGACAAGAAGCTCCTGGTGTTCCGCGGCAGAAGCCTCACCATCTGCGACGCCTCCGCGGGCGGCGGCAAGTCGGCCGCCGTCCCAACCGACGCGATGAAGACCACGATCGACCCGAGGGTCGAGTGGCGCCAGATCTTCAACGACGCGTGGCGCTTGGAGCGGGACTTCTTCTACGAGCCCACGATGCACGGCGTGAACTGGGAAGAGATGCGCAAGCGCTACGGCGCGATGATCGAGGACTGCGCCAACCGCGAGGACGTCGCGTGGGTGCTCGCCGAGCTCATCTCCGAGCTGAACATCGGCCACGCGTACGTCACAAGCCCGGGTGACGTCGAAGCCCCGCCGCGTGCGGTGAGCATCGGCATGCTCGGCGCGGACTACGAGCTCGTGACCCAGGACGGCGCATCCGCCTATCGCATCTCTCGCATCCTCGATGGTGGCCAGTGGGACACCGACGCCCGCAGCCCACTCCTCGACCAGGGCCTGAACGTGAAGCCCGGCGAGTTCCTGCTCGCGGTGAACGGCGTCCCCGTCGACACGAGCAAGGACCCCTGGGCGGCGTTCGTCGGGACCGCCGGCAAGGTCACCAGCGTCACCGTCAGTGCCAAGCCCGCGATGGACGGGACCGAGCGCGAAGTGCTGGTGACCCCGATCTCTTCCGAAACCGGCCTGCGCTACCGCGCGTGGGTCGAGGCCAAGCGCAAGTACGTCGAAGAGAAATCCGGCGGCAAGATCGGCTACATCTACGTTCCTAACACCGGCGTCGACGGCCAAGACGAGCTCTACCGCCAGTTCTTCGGCCAACGCGGCATGGACGCCCTTATCATCGACGACCGCTGGAACGGCGGCGGGCAGATCCCCAACCGCTTCATCGAGTTGCTGAACCGCCCGGTGCTGAACTTCTGGGCCCGGCGCGACGGCAAGGACTGGGTGTGGCCCCCCGACGGTCACGCCGGCCCGAAGGCGATGCTGATCAACGGCCTCGCCGGTTCCGGCGGCGACATGTTCCCGGCGCTCTTCCGCCAGGTGAAGCTCGGCAAGCTCATCGGTACCCGTACGTGGGGCGGCCTCGTCGGGATCACCGGAGACCCCGACCTCATCGACGGCGGCTCGATCACCGTTCCCCGCTTCGCGTACTACGAGAAGGACGGGACATGGGGTATCGAAGGCCACGGTGTCGATCCCGACATCGAGGTGATCGACGATCCCTCGCTCAGGCTCTCCGGCGGCGACCCGCAGATCGACAAGGCCGTCGAGGTGCTCCTCGCGGAGATCCAGACCAACCCGGCTCCCGCGCCCAGGCGCCCCGCGAGCCCCGACCGCAGCGGCATGGGGATCAAGCCGGAAGACAAGTAGCCCTTCGCGCGCTGAGGCAATCGGGCCGCGGCGGTTCTCTTCTTCGGAAGAGCCGCGGTCACCGTTCGCGCTGACGCGCGGGGCTCTACCATGCCCCGCTCGCTGCGCCTCGCAGATCGCGACCCAACCTTGTCCTCCTCTGACCCCACAACCCCCTCAATCGCCGTCGTCGGCGCCGGTGCCGCCGGCCTGATGGCCGCCATCTGGGCGGGCCGCACCGCCGAAGAACGCAACTCCCGCATCTCCATCGCGGCCTTCGACGGCGCGCTCAAGCTCGGCGCAAAGATCCTCGTCGCCGGCGGCGGCAGGTGCAACGTCACGCACCACGAGGTCGACGAACACCAGTACGCCGGCTCCAGCCGCAACGCGATCAAGAAGGTCCTGCGCCGGTTCGACGTCGCCGAGACCGTGCTCTTCTTCAAGGATCTAGGCGTCGAACTCAAGCGGGAGGACACCGGCAAACTCTTCCCCGTCACCGACACCGCCTCGACCGTCCTCCACGCGCTGCTCGACGAGGCCCGCCGCGCAGGCACGAAGCTCATCCACCCCGAACGGGTCCAGTCAATCGCCCGCGCCGACCGCGGCTTCGATGTCATCACCGCCGGCCAAACCCGGCGAGTCGACCGGGTCATCCTCGCGACGGGTGGCCGCGCCCTCCCCAAGACCGGCTCAGACGGCGGCGGGTACGAACTCGCGAAGGCGCTCGGCCACACCATCACCCCGCACACCTTCCCCGCCCTCGCGCCGCTCCTGCTCGACCCAACCTGCTTCCTCCTCGCGCTCTCCGGCATCACACTCCCCGCCACCATCGAACTCCTCTCGCCGACCGGCAAGCGCCTCCAGTCCTTCACCAACTCACTCCTCCTCGCCCACTTCGGTCTCTCCGGCCCCGGCGTTCTCGACATCTCCCGGTATTTCACCGCCGCGCTGCTCGAGCACGGCGACAAGCCCGCGCCCGGCCCCACGCTCGCGCTCAACTTCCTGCCCACTCACACCACCGAGTCCTTCGATTTGCTGTTGCAGGGCATCGGCAACCGGGGCGTCGCCAACTACCTCTCCTCCCTCCTCCCAGACCGCCTCGCACGCGCCCTCGCCGAGCACTGCGCCATCGACCCCGCCGCGCCCGGCCACACCCTCACCCGCGAGCAGCGCCGCCGTCTCGCCGCGGCTTGCACCCGCCTCACCATCCCCGCCACCGCGACCCGCGGCTACACCTACGCCGAAGCCACCGCGGGCGGCGTCCCGCTCTCGGAACTCCACCTCGACACCATGGAAAGCCGCGTCTGCCCCGGGCTCCACCTCTGCGGCGAGATTCTGGACGTCGACGGCCGGGTTGGCGGCTTCAACTTCCAATGGGCCTGGGCCTCGGGCTTCGTCGCCGGCACTTCCGCGGCCCGCGCCTTGATTCCCGCGCTCGACGCACCGACCCTTCCCCCGTGATCGTCGCCACATCCAACGCCGCGCTCGATGAGTACGTGAGCTCCTTCCCCCGCGGCTGCGCCTTCGTCCCCACAATGGGCGCGCTCCACGAAGGCCACGGCACCCTCGTCCGCCTCGGCGCAGGCCTCGCGCGAGACCGCGGCCTCACCGCCGGATGCATCGTGAGCATCTTCGTCAACCCCACCCAGTTCGACGACAAGTCCGACTTCGAGCGATATCCCCAAACCCTCGATGCAGACCTCGCCCGCTGCCGCGAAGCCGGCGCCGCGTGCGTCTACGCGCCCGCTGTACAGGACATCTATCCGCCCGGCGGCATCGCGCCCCTCCCGCAGTTGCCGCAGGTCGCCACCCGCCCCCAACTCGAAGACGCCTTCCGCCCCGGCCACTTCGCTGGCGTCTGCCAGGTCGTCGCACGCCTCTTCGAACTCACGCAACCCGCCGTCGCGGTCTTCGGCGAAAAAGACTGGCAGCAGTTGCAAGTGGTCCGCGCGATGGTCGCGATGATGGGCACCAAGTCCCGCGGCACCAACGCCCCGCTCGACATCATCGGCGTCCCAACGGTGCGCGAAGACGACGGCCTCGCCATGAGCAGCCGCAACCGCTTCCTCTCGACAGCGGAACGCAAAACGGCCCTGATCATCAGCCGCGCACTGCACGAGGGCCGCAAGGGCCGTACGTCCCATGAAGCCCAGACCGTGATGAAGTGGACCCTCGCCAAGGCAGGCGTGATGCCCGACTACGCGGTGGTGCGCGAAGCAGAGACATTAGAATATCATAAGAACGTGATCCCGGGCACCACCTACCGCGCCCTCATCACAGCCAGAGTCGGCCCAGTCCGCCTCCTCGACAACGCCCCCTGGTCCCCCTGCGCGGAGTAGCCGCAGGCGTTCTTCCGTAGCTTGGGCGCCCCCGCCCAAGAGTCATCCGGGCGTCCCGCCCGCGAGCGACGCACGTCGCGCAGTCCGCCCTAAGCCCAACTCCGCCGCGCACCACTCTTCGCCCCCGGCCTGACGAACGCGGCACCAAAGGTGCCACATATGCAAGCCCAGGGTGCGAGCCCTGGGCGTCTTCCCGCGCCCGTCTTCCCGCCCATCCCGTGGAGGCCCCCCCTCCCAAGCCCTACCATGCGACAACCCCCACGGAGACCACCATTGCTTCGCACCCCCCTCTTCGATTGGCACGTCAACAACAAAGGCCAGATGGTCGAGTTCGCCGGTTGGGAAATGCCCATCCGCTACGCGGGGATCAACGAGGAGCACGCCCAGGTGCGCTCCAGCGGCGGCATGTTCGACGTCTCCCACATGGGACGCGTGAAGTTCTCCGGCCGCTCCGCCCGCCGC